>CALMPZ010000068.1 GCA_937871645.1 uncultured Polymorphobacter sp. | reverse complement strand
CATGGCCGCAGCGCTGATACCGAATTCGTCGAGCAGCGCTGTGACGCTTGCCTGGTCATTGAGATCCCGCAGCGCGTCGAGCAGCGCTTCGAGGGTTTCCAGCCAGCCCATTCGGCGCTTCTGAGCCTTCGTGGCTGGAAAGACTGAAGCCAGAAACTCGGTGGCGTAGCGCAACTTCTTCGCCTCGATGCGCACGCGGTGGCGGTGCGCATCATCAAGCTCGGAAAAATGCCGGCCGCGGCGTTTTAGGCGCCGGAAACGATGTTCGAGTTGTGCTGCGGCAAATGTGTCGAGCCTTGGCGCGGGCTGCGGTTGTCGGAGCCAAGCACCCAGCGTCAACCAATGCGTCAGGTCCAGCAGCAAGGTGCGAACGCGCGGCCCACGCAGAACGTCCAGCAGTACTGCAAACGCCTGATGCCGCAAATTTGCGAGGCGAGTGCGGCTGGGCATGTCACGACTTGCCGCGATCAGCACGTCAAGGCCACGCACGGGGCCGAATTGCTGCGCCAGCCAACGCACTTCGCCGTTCAGCAACCGAGACGCATGTTCGCCAAGCAGTGGCCGGAACAGTGCCAACGCCGACCGCAGCCGTCGCAAGCCGACACGTGCCTGATGCACGATATCGGGGTGTTCATCGTGGTCAAGCAATGCAGCATTGCGCAGGAATTGCTGGAGGCATGACAATGCGATCTGCTGGAACGCCAGCGTTGCCGCCATTTCGGGCTCCAGCCTCAGACTTGCCGCCTTCGACGGTCGAAATAGCAGCTTGGCGGCGAGCAAGCGGCCACGATCGGACTTCGCAAGCGCGGCAGGACGCAGCGGTGTGGTTAGCGCAATTTGGCGCGCCACATTGAACAGTGCCGACGCCGACCCTGAAACGCTCTCGATCTCGAGTTCGCAGATCGGCGCACTACGCTTGCCCGCAATAACGATGCCGCGGTCGAGCGCGAGCTCGACTTCTGCCTCACCGACAGTCATGCGGCGCTGGCGCCGTTCTATCTTCGTACGGAATTGCGTCTTGAGCCTGGCGTGGCCGTGCTGCGCAAGCAACGTAGCCAACGGTCCGTCGGCATCGCTGATTTCGGGGATATCGCCGGCAATGTCGCGCTCCCACTCGGTCCGCGCGAACAGCCCGGCAGCATTACCGGCACGGGCTTTGAGCGTCTGGGTGCGGCGGTCACCGCAGTGGCGAACGCGCAGCAGATATCCCGCTTTGTGCAATACTTGGTCAGGCGTGTCGAAATAGACCGATTCGATATCCACACAGTCCGTGTCGGCAAACCAGTGACCGGTGGCAAGCTTATCCGCAGCGGCCGGATCGATATCCAGCTTGAGTTCGCGCTCGACTGGTTCCACACCCGTCATGACAACGGCATAGCTTGCGAGACATGGAATTTCAATATAAGCGGTGCTGCCCAGTTTTTAGGCAGAATTGATAGATGCCCCGCCTTTCACCCATATCCATCGGCCCGTTGACGATTACGGCACCTGTCGTGCTGGCGCCGATGACCGGCGTCACCGATCTGCCGTTCCGAAAGCTCGTCAAGCGCTTCGGTGCCGGGCTGACCGTGACCGAGATGATCGCGAGCCAGGCGATGGTCCGCGAAACCCGTCAATCGGTGCAAAAGGCGGCGTGGGACGCGACCGAAGAACCGGTATCGATGCAGCTTGCCGGGTGCGAGCCGCAGGTCATGGCAGAGGCCGCCAAATTGAACGCCGACATGGGCGCGGCGATCATCGACATCAACATGGGCTGTCCGGTGAAGAAGGTCGTCAACGGCCATGCTGGCTCGTCGCTAATGCGCGACCTGCCGCTCGCCGCCAGCCTGATCGAGGCCACCGTCAAGGCCGTCGACGTGCCGGTTACACTCAAGATGCGCATGGGATGGGACCATGACAGCCTCAATGCACCCGAGCTGGCGCGTATCGCGCAGGATCTTGGCGTCAAGCTAATCAGCGTACATGGCCGCACCCGCAACCAACTGTATAGCGGCACCGCCGACTGGGCTTTCGTGCGCAAGGTCAAGGATGCGGTTTCATTGCCGGTGCTGGTCAACGGCGACATTTGCGACCTCGACGATGTCGATGCGGCGCTGGCGCAGTCGGGTGCCGACGGCGTGATGATCGGTCGCGGCGCCTATGGCAAGCCGTGGTTGTTGGGGCAGGTGATGCAGTGGTGCAGCAGCGGCGAGCGTGTCGCCGACCCGACGCTGGTTGAACAATATGCTTTACTGATAGAGCATTACAATGAGATACTCGAACACTACGGCAGCTTCATCGGCGTCAAAATGGCGCGCAAGCACCTCGGCTGGTACACCAAGGGGCTGCACGGTTCGGCGGAATTCCGCAACAAGGTCAACTTTGTCGATGACCCGGCTGCAGTGCAGCTGATGTTGCACGATTTCTACACCCGATCGATCGACGCCGAAGCCGGCGGCATCGATATCCGCCGCGCCGCATGATCATGCCCAAGCTGAGTAGCCTGCGTCGCACTGTGGCGCCGCAACCGCCGATTCCCGAACTTGGTGACCTTCTCAATGCGCTGCCAACACCGATGCTGGTGCTCGATGGCGACGACCGCATCCGGCTTGCGAACACTGCCGCCGAAACTTTCTTCAATACCAGCGCCAGCCTGCTCGCCGAGCGCGGTTGGGCGGGGCTGCTGCCCGCCGATAGCCCGCTGATCGGCCTGCTCGAGGAAGCGCGCGACATGGCCGGTGGCTATGCCGCCTACGACGTTGAATTGAGCTTCGTCGGCGGCCGCACGACACGTGTCGACGTGCTGGTCGGGCCGGTGGCCGATGCACCGGGCTGGCGGACGATCAGCTTGCAGACGCGCAGCGTCGCACTGATGGTCGACCGGCAGATGGTGCACCAGGGTGCGGCGCGGTCGGCGGTCGGTGTCGCGGCGCTGCTGGCGCATGAAATCAAGAACCCGCTGTCGGGCATCCGCGGCGCGGCGCAGTTACTGGCGCAGAACGCCGACAGCGACGGTGAGGAACTGACCGAGTTGATCTGCACCGAAGTCGACCGGATAACGCGGCTGGTCGACCGCATGGAGGATTTCACCGACACGCGGCCGTTGGCGCGCGCGCCGGAGAACATCCACGCCATCCTCGGCCATGTCCAGCGCGTCGCGGAGCAGGGGGTGGCGCGCGGCATCACCTTCCGCGAACGCTACGACCCATCATTGCCCGATGTCATGGGCGACCATGACGCGCTCGTGCAAATCTTCCTGAATCTTGTCAAAAATGCTGCAGAAGCCATTGGCCAGACAGAAGGTTCCGTGCGCGGCGAGATCATGATGACCACCGCATATCGCCATGGTTTGCGTGTTGCGGTGCGCGGCTCGGCACGACGCATATCGTTGCCGCTAGAGGTCTGTATCATCGACAACGGCCCAGGCGCCCCTGTCGAGCTTGCCGATCACCTGTTCGATCCGTTCGTGACGTCGAAGCGCAACGGTGGCGGGCTCGGTTTGGCACTGGTTGCCAAGATCGTCGGCGATCATGGCGGGATCATCGAATATGACCGTACGCATGAAGCGGAGCCGCGCACTGTACTGCGGGTGCTGCTGCCGATGGCGGACGCGCGATGACCGAAATGCTGCCGGCACTCGGTGCCACAATCCTTGTTGTCGATGACGATGCCGCGATCCGTACCGTGGTGCGGCAGGCGCTGACCCGCGCCGGCTACCTGGTCCGCACGACCGATAGCGTTGCCGGGCTTTGGCGACTGATTGAGGAGGGCGTGGGCGACATCGTCATCACCGACGTCATGCTACCCGACGCCAATGGCCTCGACACCATTCCGCGCATTCTTGACCGCCGACCTGGAATGCCAGTCATTGTCGTCAGCGCGCAGAACACCTTGTCGACCGCTGTGCGTGCGACCGAGCAGGGCGCATTTGAATACCTGCCAAAGCCCTTCGATATCAATGAATTGACGCGCGCTGTTGCCAGCGCGGTCGCGGCTATACAGCAGGGACTGCACCCCAATGCCGGTGCCGCAGAGGTTGGCGACGGCTTGCCGCTGATCGGCCGCTCGCCGGCGATGCAGGAAGTCTACCGGACCATGGCGCGTGTCGTGCCGACCGACTTGTCAGTAATGATCCTCGGCGAGTCGGGCACCGGCAAAGAACTGGTAGCACGCGCACTGCACGACCTTGGCGCACGGCGGACCGGACCCTTTGTCGCGATCAACATGGCGGCCATCCCGCGCGAACTCATCGAAACCGAACTGTTCGGCCATGAACGCGGTGCCTTTACCGGCGCGGCGACGCGGACCAGTGGCCGCTTCGAGCAGGCACAAGGCGGGACGCTGTTTCTAGACGAAATCGGCGACATGCCGATGGATGCGCAGACACGCCTGCTGCGCGTTTTGCAGTCGGGCGAGTTCTCCACTGTCGGCGGCAACCGTACGTTGCGCGCCGATGTGCGGATTATTTCAGCGACCAACAAGGACCTGCACCGCTCCATCGAGAACGGCCAGTTCCGTGAAGACCTGTTTTACCGGCTGAACGTGGTGCCGTTGCGTTTGCCGCCGCTGCGGGCGCGCGCCGACGATATTGCCGAACTGGCGCGGCACTTCCTGACGCGCGCCGTCGCCGAAGGGCTGCCGCTCAAGCACCTCGATGCGTCTGCAGTTGCGCGGCTGCAGCAATATGGTTGGCCGGGCAACGTCCGCGAGCTGGAAAATCTGATGCGCCGGCTGGCTGCGCTGACGCGCGGCGAGACCATTGACGCAGCCGCATTGGAGGCCGGGCTGCACGAAGGCCAGCCCGCGCGCGCCGGTGGCAGCCCTGACTCAGGCGACAGTCTGGCAGATGCCGTCGAATTGCATATTGCGCGTTATTTCAATGTCTTCGGCGATGATCTTCCGCCAGATGGGCTGTACGAACGCATCCTTGCCGAAATCGAGCGGCCATTGTTGATGCTGAGCCTCGCCGCGACGCAAGGCAACCAGATCCAGGCGGCGAAACTTCTGGGCATCAATCGCAACACGTTGCGCAAGAAGTTGACCGAGCGCGGTGTCGACCCCACAGCCCTGCGGCGCACATAGGCCGGACCGGCAATAGGTTCGTCCGGCGTCACATTCGAGCAACGCTTCGTCGCAAGACTGTGTTCCATTGGCAACGCTTTGCGTGTAATGACGTATGATGCAGCCGACACGACATCGCTTGCCATGAATGCGCCCCCCGCCAAAATGGTGCGGCCGCAGCCTTGGCGGCTGTTCCAGCGCCGGATTGAACGGCGCTTTCGGCGTTGGTCATCGCGCGTGGATTTCTATCCCCGTCTGGAGATCGCCGTCGCGGCGCTGACGTTGCTGATCGGCCTTTCGAGCTATGCCTTTCTGACCAACAAGCGCTTGCCGGCCGAAGGTCTTTCGCCGCCGTTTGTGACGGCACTAGTGGTTGTCAACCTGTTGCCGCTCATGGCCTTGCTCGTGCTGATTGCACGGCGGCTCGCTATCTTGCTGAGCAATCGCCGGCAAGGACTCGCAGGCGCGCGGCTGCATATCCGGCTGGTGGCATTGTTTGCCGGCATTGCCGCTGTCCCGACGTTACTGGTGGTGGTGTTTGCGTCGTTGCTGTTCCAGTTTGGCGTGCAATTCTGGTTTTCCGACCGCGCGCGGACCGTGCTCGACAATGCCGACCGCGTCGCACAGGCCTATGTCGCCGAAAACAAGACGCGGTTGCTCGACGATGTGGTGGCGATGGCGCGCGACGTGCGCGGCTATGCCGTCGAATTCGGGGTGGCGAGCCCGAGCATTGCCGATGGGCTGGCGTTCCAGCTGGCGGCGCGCAACCTGTCCGAAGCCGCGGTGTTCACGACATCGCCCAAGGGCATCACGATTATCGCCGCGACGGGGCTCGACAGCCGGCCGCTGACCAGCCGCATCCAGCCGCGCGACCTGATCAAGGCGGGCGCGGCGCCGCTGGTCATCGCGTCGAGCGGCGACCGCATCGAGGCGGTGGTGCGGCTCGATGCGGCGAGCGGTCGTTATCTGTATGCCAGCCGCAAGGTCGATCCGCAGGTGCTCAACCAGGTGGCGCGCACCGCGACGGCATTGAGCGATTACAAGTCGCTGATCGAACGGTCGCGGCTGCTGCAGTGGCGCTTCAACCTGATCATGGTGGTCGTGTCGCTGATCATTCTGGCGGTGGCGATCTGGTTCGCGCTGTGGCTGGCGAACCGGCTCGTGACGCCGATCGGCGCGCTGGCCGATGCGGCCGAACGCGTCGGCGCGGGTGATCTCGATGCGCGTGTGCCGGTGCGCGGCGCCACCGACGAAATTGCCACGCTGAGCCGGGCATTCAACCGCATGACCGGCCAGCTCAAAGCGCAACAGAGCGCGCTGGTCAGCGCCAACAGCCAGCTTGATCGCCGCCGGCAATTCACCGAAGCCGTATTGTCGGGGGTTTCCGCAGGCGTGTTATCGGTCGATTCGGGCGGCTTTGTCCGGCTCGCCAACCAGAGCGCCGCCAAGCTGCTGCAATCGACCGAAGGTGCACTGGCGGGCACGCGGCTGCGCGATGTCGTGCCCGAACTGACCGAATTGCTCGCCGTCGCCGCGCAAACCGGCACTGCCGGCGGGCAGGTGCGGATTGCCCGCGGCAATGACACGCAGACGCTGGTCGTGCAGATCGCCGCCGAAACCGGCGCGTTCCACACGCGCGCCGATGCAAGCGACCACGGCCAGAGTCTCGTGGTGACGTTTGATGATATTTCCGAGCAGCTCGCCGACCAGCGCAGCGCGGCCTGGGCCGATGTCGCACGCCGCATCGCACATGAAATCAAGAACCCGCTGACGCCTATCCAGCTATCGGCGGAACGACTGCAGCGCAAGTACGGCCCGCAAATTGCCACCGACCCTGAAACTTTCGCCAGCCTGACCGGTACGATCGTCCGTCAGGTCGGCGATTTGCGGCGCATGGTGGATGAATTTTCCGAATTCGCGCGGATGCCCAAGCCGGTGTTCCGCACCGAGCTGGTGCTCGACCTGTTGCGCCAAACGCTGTTCCTGCATGAAATTGGCTATCCGACGATCAATTTCAGGCTCGATGCACCCGGCAATCTGCCGGGCCTCGAATGTGACCGCCGACAGATTACCCAGGCGCTGACAAACCTGCTCAAGAACGCCGCCGAGGCGGTGCTGGCGCGCGTAGAGGCCGACGAGCTGCATGCCGAGCAGTCGGGGACAGCGGCGCCGGCGGTAATACCGGGCGAAATCGTGCTCGCTGCAAAACTGGGTACCGGCGTCGAGGCTGGCCAGCTGGTCATTAGCGTCACCGACAACGGCGTCGGCTTGCCGCTCGAGCAGCGCGACCGCCTGACAGAACCCTATGTGACGACGCGCGCGCGCGGCACCGGGCTCGGGCTCGCAATCGTCAAGAAGATTGTCGAGGAGCATGGCGGCACGCTCGAGCTTGGCGATGCGCCAGCCAGCGGCGGGGCCGGGCGGGGGGCGGTCGCGCGGCTGCATTTCGATCTGGCGGCAGCGGCACGGCTGCATGTCGACCGCTTCGTCCAGCCGGTCACCGTGCCGGCAGGCGATGCGCCGGCGCAGGCAACGATCATTCAGTTCAAACAGCAAGGTTGATATGGCACTCGATATTCTGATCGTCGATGATGAGGAAGACATTCGCGCGCTGATTTCGGGCGTGCTCGATGACGAGGGCTATGGCACGCGCACCGCGAGCGACAGCGACAGTGCGCTCGCGGCACTCGCCGAGCGGCGCCCATCGCTGCTGATCCTCGACATCTGGTTGCAGGGCTCGCGGCTCGACAGCATCGAATTGCTCGACGAGGTCAAGCGCCGCGATCCGGCGCTGCCGGTGATCGTCATTTCGGGTCATGGCAATGTCGAAACCGCCGTCGCTGCGATCAAGCGTGGCGCCTATGACTTCATCGAAAAGCCGTTCCAGACCGAGCAATTGCTGCAGGTCGTCAAGCGCGCCACCGAAACCGAACGATTGAAGCGTGAAAACGAGGAACTGCGCGAACGTGCCGGCTATGAGACCGAACTGACCGGCTCGTCATCGATGATCAACGGCGTGCGCGCCACCATCAAGCGCGTCGCCGCGACGGGCAGCCGCGTGCTGATTACCGGGGCCGCGGGGTCGGGCAAGGAGATCGCCGCGCGACTGCTGCACCAATGGAGCCCGCGCGCCGGCTCGCCGTTCGTGGTCGTCAGCGCAGCGCGGATGGAACCCGAGCGCGTCGAGGAAGAACTGTTCGGCGCCGAGGAAGGCGGCCATGTCGTGCGCTCGGGGCTGTTCGAGCAGGCGCATGGCGGCACGCTGTTCCTCGATGAAGTCGCCGACATGCCGCTGACGACGCAGGCCAAAATCCTGCGCGTGCTGACCGAGCAGGTGTTTCAGCGCATCGGCGGGTCACGCTGGGTCCGCGTCGATGTCCGCGTCATCAGTGCGACCTCACGCGACCTGTCGGCCGAGATCGTCGAGGGTCGGTTCCGCGAGGATCTGTACTACCGGCTCAACGTCGTACCGGTGCGCTTGCCGTCGCTGTCCGAGCGACGCGAGGATATTGCCGAACTCGTCAACTACTTCCTGGCACGCTACGCGGCCGAGCGCCGGCTGACGACGCCGGTGCTGACCGAAGCGGCTGCCGCGGTGCTGCAGGGCTATGAATGGCCGGGCAACGTGCGCCAGCTCCGCAACGTGGTGGAGCGCACGTTGATTCTCGCGGCGCCCGAGCGCATCGGCCAGATCGATATCGACATGTTGCCGCCCGAAATCGCCATGGAGCCGGCCAAGCTGTTTCCCGGCCCTGCCGCGCAGTCGATCATGGGGACGCCGTTGCGTGTGGCACGCGAAGCGTTCGAGCGCGAATATCTGCGCGCCCAGATCCGGCGCTTTTCGGGCAACATTTCGCGCACCGCGGTCTTCATCGGCATGGAGCGATCGGCATTGCACCGCAAGCTCAAGGCGCTGGGGCTGGGCGAGGGCGGCAGTGAGGGCGAGGATGACACCGGCCCGACCGAATGACCTGTGCTTTGCTGTTGCCATGCTGCACCGCAAAACGTTAGACTTGCTTGTCCGCCAGTGTTGCGGTGGATCGACCCGACGCCGGCGACACGGCGCGGGGCGCAAACCCGAATAGTTTGCCAATAAAAATTGCCCGGAAAGGCAGGACAAGATGGCCGAGAAGACCAACAATCTGCAGGATATTTTCCTCAACACTGTCCGCAAGACCAAGACGCCGGTGACGATGTTTCTGGTGAACGGCGTCAAGCTGCAGGGCAACATCACCTGGTTCGATAACTTCTCGGTGCTGCTGCGCCGCGACGGCCAATCGCAGCTGGTCTACAAGCACGCGATTTCGACGGTGATGCCGGCTGGCCCGATCCAGCTGTTCGATGCCGAGCGCATTGATGACGAGGCACCGATCGATTGATCGACACCCCCGATGAAGTGACGGCCCCCGTCACGCCGGCCATCACCCCCGACGCCGAAGCGCCGAGCTTCGACGCCGGACGCGGCATGCGCTTTGGTGCGGGTGCCGTTGTCATTTTGCCCGAACGCGACGGCCAGAAGCTCGACATCCGTGATTCCGTTGGCCGGCTCGCCGAAGCGGTGGGGCTGGCGCGCGCCATTTTCCTGCATGTGCGGCATGAGGAGATCATCCGCATCCGCAAGGCATCGGCCGCGACATTGCTCGGCAAGGGTCAGATCGAGCGTATTGCGGCGGCGGTCGCTGCGACCGGATCGGAGCTTGTCGTTATCGACGGCATCGTCTCGCCGATCCAGCAACGCAATCTGGAGAAGGCTTTCGGCGCCAAGGTCATCGACCGTACCGGGCTGATCCTCGAGATTTTCGGCGAACGCGCCTCGACCAAGGAAGGTACGCTGCAGGTCGAACTGGCGCATCTGCAATATCAGGCGAGCCGGCTGGTGCGGTCATGGACCCACCTTGAACGCCAGCGCGGCGGCTTCGGCTTCCTCGGCGGCCCCGGTGAATCGCAGATCGAAACCGATCGCCGGTTGATCCGTGAGCGCATCGTACGGCTCAAGCTCGACCTTGAAGACGTGCGGCGGACGCGCGGCCTGCATCGCACGCGGCGGCAAAAGGCGCCGTATCCTGTGGTCGCGCTCGTCGGCTACACCAATGCCGGCAAATCGACGTTGTTCAACCGGCTTACCGGTGCTGATGTGATGGCTGAAAACCTGTTGTTCGCCACGCTGGATCCGACGATGCGGGCAGGGGTGCTTCCTGGCTTCGACAAGGTGATTTTTTCGGACACCGTCGGCTTTGTGTCGAACCTGCCGACACAGTTGGTGGCGGCGTTCCGTGCGACGTTGGAGGAGGTCGGCGAGGCCGATATCATTGTCCATGTCCGCGACATCGCGCATCCCGACAGCGCCGCGCAGGCCGAGGACGTGATGACCGTGCTGCGCGGGCTGAAAGTCATCGACAGCGACCGCAATACGCCCATCATTACCGCGCTCAACAAAATCGACCTTTTGAGCCCGGAAGCGCGGGCAGGGGTGCGGACCACCGACGATACCGTGCCGATTTCGGCCGTAACCGGCGAGGGTGTGGAAGCACTCGCCGCCTGCATTGCGGCAACACTGCAATCGGCAGCGCGGGTGCATGAAATCAGCCTGGCCGCGCATGAAGGCAAGCGTCAGGCATGGCTCTATAGCCATGGCGAAGTCATTGATCGCGAAGACCTTGAAGACGGTTCGAGCGTGCTGCATGTCCGGCTGTCCGAAGCTGACCGCGCGCGCTTCGATCTGATCCGCTAGGGTCGCCCGAACCTGCACCGAAGTTTACAATCTGTACGAAGATTGCGGCATTCGCGAAGTTTACACTCCGGGCCAAGGTTCGACTGCTGCGGGCCTGGTTGCCCCGACCGCCGAACGCAGGTCAAGTCATTGAGATAGAATAACCTATATGGCGTTTTTTGTCAAATGTTGCGGCTACTGGGTCTGCACCGCTTCGCCGCTGATGGCATAGCCACCGTTCAGCCAGTCGACGACTTCGGCGGCGGCGGGGTGTGCAAAGCCGCTGTAGCGCGCCACCAGCCGCGCGCGCCGCTCGGTGCCGATGCTGTCGAGTCCGCCGTCGTTGAAGGTGAGCAGATCGGTGGTGAGGGCGGCGGCGAGGTCGGCACCCACAATGGCGGTCGCGGCTTCGGTGAACGCCCGACCGTAGCAATAGGCATCGCCCTGCGCGTAGCTTGCCGCCAGCGTCAGTGCCGGGATGCAGCCGAGCCAGGGTTGCGAGGCGGGATTGACCGCGTGGCCGGCAATCTCCTCGGCGATGTTGGCCGGCCGCCCGGTGAAGGCCCGCAAGTGCAGGAACTTGGACATGCGCGGGCCGTCATTGACAGGATAATTGTCCCATAACAAAGGTTTGCGGCGGAGTTTGGCAGCGACATCGCGCAAATGTCCGGCCGAAAATTCGCGCGAACAGACTTCCTCGCCAGTCCAGTAGATTTCAATTTCGGGCGCGAGCAGTTCGCCGAGCGTTTCAAGATAGCCCTCGGGACGCTGGCCAAAAACGCGGTCGAGCACTGGATCATTGCTGTAATAGCTGGGGCACATGATCAGCCGCTGGGCACGCGTGTGCGCGGCGACCCAGTCGATGATTTCGGCCTGTCGCGGCGCAAGATCGGGCAAGTCGCCGCGCATGTCGTCGAACAGGATAGCGACTTCGCGTACGCCGATATCATTGAAAAATGTGAGCCTTGACGCCAGTGCGGCACGGGCTTCGGCGTTGAAGTCGAGATAGAGTTCATACGGGCTGAGGCCGATGCCGAAGCGCACATCGGCATCCGCACAGGCGCGTGAAAATGCCGCAATATCAGCGGCCTGATCCGCCGGATGCGGTTCACGCCAGCGGCGGCGCAGATAGGCATCGGACTTGGGGGCATAGTGGAAGAAGCCGTAGCCGGCATCGCGGAGCCGCTGCATGACCGCGGTACGCGTTGCCCAGTCCCAGCTGTGGCCGAAATAGCCTTCGATGATGCCAAGGTCGGGTGTCATTGCCGCTCGTCCGCTTTGGCGGCGTCCCACAAGGCGTCCTTGGCGGCGAGATCGAGCGCCGCGAAGCCGTCGCCGGCCTTGGCCACCATCGCCGCGAAGCGCCGTTCGAACTTGGCATTGGCCTGGCGCAGCGCGACTTCGGGATCGACCTGATGGTGGCGCAGCCAGTTGACGACGGCAAACAGCAGGTCGCCGCCTTCGTCGACGCGTTCGGCATGGCTGGTGGCGGCAGCGAATTCGGCAATTTCCTCGACAATCTTGGCGCGCGGGCCATCGGCATCGGGCCAGTCGAAGCCGGTGCGCGACGCACGCGACTGGAGCTTTTCGGCGCGCATCAGCGCGGGCAGGGCCGCTGCCACGCCGTCGAGCGCGCCGCCGCGCGGCTTGGCGGCACGTTCGGCGGCCTTGATGGTTTCCCAGACATGCTTTTGCGTGCGGACATCGCGCGACGCCGTGCCGTCGCCAAAGATGTGCGGGTGGCGGCGTTCCATCTTGTCGCAAATGGCGGCGACGACATCGCCGAGCGCAAAGTGTCCGGCTTCTTCGGCCATACGGGCGTGGAACACGACTTGCAGGAGCAGGTCGCCAAGTTCGTCGCACAGGCCCGGCATATCGGCCTCGGCGACGGCTTGTGCGACTTCATAGGCTTCCTCGATCGTGTAGGGCACGATGGTCGCGAACGACTGCGCCAGATCCCAGGGGCAACCATCGACCGGATCGCGCAGCCGCGCCATGATTTGAGCCAGCCGCGCGAGGTCGGGTGGGGTCGCAGTCTGTACCGGCTTTGACGACATAGCTGAGTCCGATAATATATATTATGTTAAATCAAATATCACCCAG
>CALMPZ010000067.1 GCA_937871645.1 uncultured Polymorphobacter sp. | reverse complement strand
TTCGTGCTGGCCCATGCCGATATATTCTTTCGATCACCAGACGCTGATCGGCCGCTCGCCATTATGGCCGGCAAAACAGCGGGCGTTGGGATAGCTGCCCTTGTTGCGCAGGATATCGACGAACACCCGGTAACGACCTTCGGCATGCAGCCGCTCGATCGCACCCTCGAAAATCGCATTATAGTCCACGCCGCATCCACTTCGGAAACTTGACAGCCTTGTCCGTGCCATAGCGCAGCCGCACGCTTAGTGCCAGTGTTGCGTCATGGTCCGCGTTTCCTTGCCGTTCGGGGGCTACTGCGGTCGATACGCAATATCCCCTACGCGACTATTTGAGCCGGTCGGTGACGCTGTCGCGCAGTTCGGCGGGCACTTCGGCTTCGGGCACGGTGATGACCTGCACGCCGTTCACCGTAGTCCGGCTGATCTTGTAGCTGAAGCTGTCGGCACCCTTGGCGGGCGCCGCCTTGCCGGTGCCATAGGTTGCGAACAGCCGCTCGACGCGCGCCTGCGTCGCCGGGCTGAGTTCATTCGAACTGAGCTTGCCCTTGCTTTCGATATGCGATCCCGGGAGGCCGAAGCCGCCCAGGCCGCCGATGCGTTCGATTATGATGTCTGCCAATCACCCTACTCCGCAATATGCCAGTGCGACATTATAGCCCAACGGCCTTCCATCCCTTGTCGATGGCCTGCGCCAGCACGGTATCGCCGGGGAACATCGACTTCGCGAGCTTGCGTGTCCGCGCCGCAAAGGTCTTCATCTTCATGTTCGGGCTGGGCCGGTAGCCGGTCAGCGCGCGATACCAGACCTTGCCGACCTTTTCCCAGCTCTTGCCGCCGGCCGCCTTGGCCGCCTTGCAGAACGCCAGGTTGGGCGGGCCGCTGGTGTAGTGCGGGTCCATCCCCGGCGTCAGCTGCGAATAGTGCGTCGGCTGCGGTGCGAGGCAATGCGCCGCACCGGGGCTCGCCATGTCGCGCAGGCAGGTCAGTCCGCGCGCCAGTGCTGCCGGCCCCATGATGTCCTTGCCGATCAGCCAGTCGCCCTGCGCCGCGGTCTGGCCGGCGCGCCACTGGCGGAACATGCTGCCGAACACGTCGGACATGCTTTCGTTGAGGCCGCCGGCTTCGTTCGAATAGGCGAACTGTGAACTGTGCTGCGTCACGCCATGCGTCAGTTCGTGGCCGATGACATCGTTCGATTTGGTGAAGTCGACGAAGATCTGCCCGTCGCCGTCGCCGTAAACCATCTGCCCGCCGGTCCAGAAGGCGTTGTTGTATTTGACGCCGTAGTGGATCGACGATTGCAGCGTCATGCCCATGTTGTCGATCGAGTTGCGACCGAACACCGCCTTGTAGAATTTGGCGACTTCGGTGGTTTCGACGAACGCGCGCTTGGCGGTGGCGTCGGCGGCCGTGCCGGGACTGGCAACCGGCGTGCCGGGCAGCGACGTCGTCTTCTTGCAATCGAAGACGGTGACCGCCGGGGCCGCCGCCAGCGCAACGCCGCTGGCCAGCAGGCTTTGCGCCGATGCGGTCGTTTTGGTCCGCAGTGCACGGACCTTGCGCCAGTTGGAGTCGAATTGCGCGGTGTCGGCGAAGCTCTTGCGCTCATCGGTCGACAATTTCTTGTCGTGCGACAGCTTTTCGAGGACATCGGCGGGAATGATGGTGCAACCGCATTGCATGGTCAGGTCTCCCTCTTGTTGGCGCGACGCAGCGGTGGACGCTGGCCGGCAAGTCAAGTTGACGCAACTCGATACATCAGATGGTGGACATCGTTGCAGCACGGGGCGCTTCGGGCCGAATGACAAGCCATTGCGGCAGTCGGCGTCCAGAACGGTATCATAACATGTTTTGGCTGGGAAAACAGCCGCTCAGCGACGCCCGAATCGACCCATGATGGTGACGAAGAATGCTGTCGACCAGCCGATCAGCAGCAGGCCGTTGATCCCCTCGATGGCCGCCACCAGCTTCCAGTCATGCGCGATGGCTTCGTCGCTGTAACCGATCGCGGCATAGGTCTGCGTCGAAAAATAGACCGCATGACGCAGCCCCTCGATGGCCCCTAACTCGAGGTAAAGTGTTGCGTAAAGCCAGATTTCGAGCCCGTGGACAATAAACAGGCCAAGAACCAGCGCCATGATCATGGCCACCCCGCGCACCGACAACGGATGGATTCCGTGCTGCTCCTCCTCACGTACCACGCTGACGCTGAATTCATTGAGCAGCAGCAGGCCGACGGCGTGCACCATCACCGTGACCATCACCATGGCGGTGGCAATCGCCAGTTCGATCAACACGAGCTGGTGCTGCCTTCAAAGGCGCGAAAAATCACTTGCTCCAGTCGTTGCGCTTGCCGCGCGTGGCGAACAGCAATGCAGCGACCAGTGCCGCCGACCCGACACCAACGGCGAGCCAGCCGCCACCGATCCGGCGTTGCGCCACAGTGTCGGCTGCCGGGACAGCCGGAACCACTGCAGCTCTGGAAGCCGTTTTGGGCTTTTCCGCCTTGGCTGCCGCGGGTTTTGCCACAGCCTTTGTCACCGGCTTTGTCACCGGCTTTGCATCAGATGCCGGGGTTGCCGCTTTGCGCGTCCGCTTGGAGGGTACGGCATTGACGCCGTCTGCGGGGGCTTTGGGGGGCATATCCGACTCCGTGCAATCTGGGTGGCCATCAAACCGCAGAACGCCTGCAGCGCCAAGTCCTGATTGCAATTGCCGTAATAGCACGGTGCAATCGCGTCGCGCTTTACGCGTTTCCGCCTTGGCAGTAATGGGGAGCGAGGCTCGGACTTGATCTGGCTTGACGTGAAGGATGTATCGCCAATGTTTATCAGTTTTGCCCGCGGCTTGATCGCCACCGGCGCGCTTGCACTTTCGACATTGGCCGCTCCGGCACTGGCACAGTCTGTCGCGGGGGAAGAACTTTCCGAAGAGGCCAAGCTTGCCGCCCAGCTGTCGAACCCCGTCGCGGCGCTGATCAGCGTTCCGTTCCAGGGCAACTGGGACTCGGGTGGCGGTCCCAACGGCGATGGCAGCAAGTACACGCTCAACATCCAGCCGGTCGTTCCGATCAGCATCAGCGCCGACTGGAACATCATTTCGCGCACCATCTTGCCGTTCATCACCCAGTCGCACATCACGCCCGGTCCGGCCACCGGCCAGACGGGCTTCGGCGACACGACGCAGAGCTTCTTCTTCTCGCCCAAGAAGCCTGCCGGCGGCTGGCTGATCTGGGGCGCCGGACCGGTGTTTCTGATCCCCACTGGCACCAGCAAGCCGCTGACCACCGATCAATGGTCGGCCGGCCCGACGGCGGTGTTGCTGACACAGAAGGACGGCTGGACGGTCGGCATTCTCGCCAACCAGCTCTGGTCATTTTCTGGTGACAGCAGCAACGGCAAGGTCAACGCGATGTTCCTGCAGCCGTTCCTAAGCTACACGACCAAGAAGTTCACGACCTACAGCATCAACACCGAAACCACCTGCAACTGGGAACTGATCGGCAACCAGTGCGCCGTGCCGATCAATGTCACCGTCGGCCAGCTGATGAAACTCGGCAGCCAGCGCGTGTCGTTCACCGCGGGCGGCCGCTACTATGTCTCGCGTCCCACCGGCACTGCCGAATGGGGCCTGCGCTTCGTCGCCACCTTCCTGTTCCCGACCGGCGAAAAGTAACCATGTCCGCGCGGCAGTCCGTCACCGATGGCATGGTGCTCATCCCCGGCGGGCTGTTCGCAATGGGCGCGAACGACACCTACCCCGAAGAAGCGCCGGTCCATAATGTCGAGGTCGACAGCTTCTGGATCGACCCGACGACAGTAACCAACGCGCAGTTCGCGGTGTTCGTCGCGGCCACCGGCCATGTCACCGTCGCCGAAATCGCGCCGCGCGCCGAGGACTATCCAGGCGCACTGCCCGAAATGCTCTATGCCGGCAGCCTGGTGTTCAAGAAGACCCGCGGCAAGGTCGATACCGCCGACTGGTCGCAGTGGTGGGAATTCCGCAAGGGCGCCGACTGGCGCCACCCCTATGGCCCGGGCAGCAGCATCGAGGGGCTCGACGACCATCCCGTCGTCCATGTCGCCTATGCCGATGCGCTGGCCTACGCCACATGGGCCGGCAAGGAACTGCCGACCGAAGCCGAGCATGAATATGCCGCACGCGGCGGGCTGATCGCTGCCACCTACGCCTGGGGCGATGTCTTCCGCCCCGGCGGCAAGCATATGGCGAACACCTGGCAGGGCAACTTCCCCTACGAGAACACCCGCGAGGACGGCTGGGAAACCACCGCCCCCGTCGGCCAATATCCGGCCAACGGCTACGGCCTGTACGACATGATCGGCAACGTCTGGGAATGGACGCAGGACTGGTACGCGCCGCGCCACGCCGGCGACGAGGCCAAGGCCTGCTGCGTCCCCAAGAACCCGCGCGGCCCGGCAACCGGCACCATCGACCCCAACACGCCGCAAGTGCCGATCCAGCAGAAAGTCCTCAAGGGCGGCAGCTTCCTGTGCGCGCCAAGCTATTGCAAACGCTACCGCCCCGCCGCGCGCCATGCCGAGTCGATCGATACATCGACGTGCCATGTCGGGTTCCGGTGCGTGGTGCGGGCCAAGTAGAACCTCCGGCGGGCAGGGCCTTGGCCCTGCACCCATATGTTGGGGCGGTGCTGTCAGGCCCAACGTAGCGCTATACAGCGCCCACGCAAGTCATGGGTGCAGGGCCAAGGCCCAGCCCGCCGGAGGATCTTCCACAAGCACGTCCGAAAACCGCCAGACTTGCCGACCGCCCATGCTATGTTCGCGGCATGGACAACGCCCCTGCCCCCATTGACCCTGCGACCGCGTACCGCGCCATGCTGGCGCGCGATGCGCGGTTCGACGGGCGCTTCTTCACCTGTGTCCGCACCACCGGCATCTATTGCCGGCCGGTGTGTCCGGCGCGGCCGCCGAAGGTGGAGAATTGCCGGTTCGTGGCTTCGGCGGCAGCGGCACAGGCGGCGGGGTTTCGCCCGTGCCTGCGTTGCCGGCCGGAGACGGCGCCCGACATGGGGGCGTGGAACGGCAGCTCGAACACCGTGCGGCGGGCGCTGGCGTTGATCGAGGCGGGTGCGCTTGATAGCGGCGATGTCGAGGCGTTGGGTGACCGGCTCGGGGTTGGCGGGCAGCAGTTGCGGCGGCTGTTCCGCCAGCATCTCGGCGCCTCGCCGGTGGCGGTGGCGCAGACGGCGCGCGTGCTGCTGGCGAAGCAGCTGATCCATGACACAGGGCTGTCGATGGCGCAGGTGGCGTTTGCGGCGGGCTTCGGCAGCGTGCGGCGCTTCAACGAGACGTTCCAGGCGCTGTATCAACGCCCGCCGGGCGCACTGCGGCGGCGCAAGGCCGAGGCCGGTGGTCCGTTGCTGCTGCACCTGCGCTACCGCGGGCCGCTTGATTGGGATGACTTGCTGGCGCAGATCGCCGCGCAGGGCGACGCCGCCGAAGCCGTCGCTGACGGTCGCTTCCGGCGCATTTTTGACGGCGGCAGCGTCAGCGTCCACCGCGTCGATGACGACCGGCTGGCGGCGGAAATCGACCTGCCCAAGCTCGAGGCGCTGCCGCAGCTGATTGCCGCGCTGCGCCGCCGGCTCGATGTGGCGGCCGATCCGGCGGCGATTGCCGCGGTGCTGGCGGCGGATCCACGGCTGGCGGCGGCGGTTACCGCGCACCCCGGTCTGCGCGTGCCCGGCGACTGGGATGGACCCGCCGACCCGACACCCGACCCCGCCGAAAATCCGGCGTGGCGCCCGTGGGGCGCCTATGCCGCGCGCTATCTTGCTTTGAATTCAGGAGCTTCCTATGCAATTTCAGCTTGACCGATTCACCACGCCGATCGACGATTTGTTGCTAGTGTTCGATGACTTGGGGTTGCGCGCGCTCGATTTCGCCGAATTTGGAGACCGCATGCACAGGCTGCTACGGCTGCATTACGGCGAGGTGACTTTGACAAATGCCCCTGCCCCTGCCGCGATCACCGCACCGCTCGCCGCCTATTTCGCCGGCGACCTTGGCGCGCTCGACAGCGTCAAGGTGGCGACCGGCGGCACCGATTTCCAGCGCGAGGTCTGGGCGGCACTGCGCAACATTCCCGCCGGCGCGACCGCCAGCTACGGCGAGCTCGCTGCCGTGGTCGGACGCCCCAAGGCCAGTCGCGCCATCGGCATGGCAAACGGCTCGAATCCCATCGGCATCGTCGTCCCCTGCCACCGCGTCATCGGTGCCAACGGCACACTGACCGGCTACGCCGGCGGTATCGAACGCAAGCGCTGGCTGCTGCGGCACGAGGGCGCGCTGGTCAATGCGCTACTTTAAGTAGTGGCTAGGCGGATCGCCGTCCTAGGCAGTGGCAGGCAGCCGCATGGATAGGCTATGCGGCAGCAGGCCGACAATGCTGCCGCGGATCGGGCGCCAAGCCGCCGACAGCAGCACCAGGAACAGGCCGAGCACCAGCATCGTCAACCCAACGCCCTGCCCCGCCGTGCCGCCACTGCCGACCAGCGCCTGGATGGCGTAGATGACATAGGCCAGCGCCGACACCAGCAGCGCGCGGCGGTCGATCGCCAGCGCCAGCACGGTGAGTGCGAGGTAGACCAGAATGACGGTTAGCGCCGCGCCGTCGGCCGGCACGCCGCCTTCTGTCAGGCCCATCAACTTGAATACCGGATGGACGATCAGCGGCGCCGCCAGCAGATGCAGCCAGAACGCCACATCGGTGCGGCGCGTGACACGCGCACGGTCGCGGGTGTCGAACCACATCGCCAACGCGAACACCGCGATACCGCACAGCGCCGTGGTCAGCAGCACCGCCGGACTATTGAGCTGAGTGGTAATGCCGGCGGCGATGGCAACTGCGAGGGTGGTCAGCGCCCCTGCCCCGGCGGCAACGGTGATCGGCACCATGAAACGCCGCCAGTGCAGCCACGCACCGCCAACGGTGACGATAGCCCCGACGACAACCCCCGGCACCAATACATTGTCAGGCACGACACCAAAATTGGTGCCTTGGTTGGCCACTAGCACGCAGGTCGCAAATACGCCGCTGACGAACGACAGCAGTAGCGCGATGCTGGGCAGTGCCATGCGCTTGATGCGGGTGAAATATTCGGCGAGGCCCCAGCTGACCGCGGCAACACCGGCAGCACCCGCCACCGGCGACATGGCGCCCGCCAGCATGGCGACTGCGGTCAGCAGCAGCCCGACGGCAATCGTCACGAAAATGTCGTTGAAACCGGTGAGCAGCCGGAACTGCTCCTCGTCGGGGCCGACTTCGCCAAGGCGGTGGTCGCGCGCGAACTTGACCAGCGCATCACGGGTCGCCCCGTCGAGGACGCCGGCCGTCACCGCCGCGTCAAGATCACGTTCTTCGAGCATCACCGTCTCCGACTGTAATGCTATCACTATACATCTGACGGCA
>CALMPZ010000066.1 GCA_937871645.1 uncultured Polymorphobacter sp. | reverse complement strand
TGTCGACGCGAGCGCTTGCGTCAACGACTGGGTCCCGGCCTGCGCCGGGATGACGAAAGACTATCTAATTGGTGCAGGGCCTGAGGCCCTGCCCGCCGGAGGCTCTGCCACTTAAAATCCGTGTGCTGTCATCCAGCCACCCACCGCGGCAACCGCTTCGGGCAGCAGGTCATGGCGCTCGATGTAGTAATGATCGGCGCCCTTGATATCGACATAGCTCTTGTCGGGCGACGCCACCGCATCGAACAACCGCGCCGCATGGCTCGGCGTGCACGCCAGGTCGGCGGTGTTGTTGATGACCAGCACCGGGCAGGAGATATGCCCGGCGTTGACGACACCGTTGGCGCGGCTGCGGTCATAGCTCCACTGCGACAGCCATGAGCGCAGCGTGGTGAAGCGCCCCAGCCCGACCGGCCCGTCATTGGCGATGCGCGGCTCGCCGAGATAGCAGGTGTAGGGCTTGCGGTCGGAGGGGTCCTGCGTCGGGTCGGTCCAGCGCACATCCGCCATCGTGCCGGCGACGACGAACGGCCGCTCGGCATCGGGTTCGCCCGCCGCCTTCAAGGCTGCCAGCGTCGCCTCGACGCGCGCGGTAATGCGGCGGTTGCGGGCGATCTGCGCGGCGCGGAAGCGTTCGACGAAGGCCGCGCTGTACGGTGGCTGGTCGGGGCATTTCGGGTCGTAGATGTTGAGCGTCACGTCGCGCTCATAGGGCTTGTCCTCGTCGGTGACCGACGGGTCGAGCCATTCGGTCATCGTTACCGAGCGGCTGATGTGCGCGGCGAGCAGCATGATGCCGTCGGCGGGCTGCAGCTTGGCCGCGACCAGGTCGACTTCGTCACCGGCCGGGGTCGCGGTGATCGACGGATTTTCGGCCTGGTCCTGATAGAAGAGCGACAGCGAGCCGCCGCCCGACCAGCCGCCGAGCACGACCTTTTCATAACCAAACCGGCGCTTGAGATCGGCAATGCACGCACCGAGGTCGAGCAGGCACTTTTCCAGGATCAGCGCGGTATCGTTGCCGCGGTAGCGCGTGTTGCAATAGATGACGTGGTGGCCGGCAGCGGCGAGCGCCGTCACCAGCGGCAGGAACGAGCCGCCGCCGATCGGGTGGCTGAACAGAATGACCGATTTGGATGTGCCGGTTTCGGGCCGGATCCGCATGCACTCAACGAACACCGCGCCCGCCGCGCCGCCATAGACCTCCTTGAGCTTGCTCGGATCCTTGCTCTGATAGCCATAGGGTTCGCGCACGACGTTCATTGATTGCTCCTCGTTGTCGGCTGGACGTTCACCGCGGCGGTGCATAAAGTCAACGCAAACACATCAAGCCTGCAGACTTTGGGGAACGCGACATGACACAGCAACCGGATGGCATCCACCACCTCGCCTTCATGGCGGGCGACATCAAGAAGCACATCGATTTCTTCTCGCAGGTCATGGGCTGCCCGCTGGTGGCGCTGTTCGACATGCACGGCGTGCCGGGCGGGCTGCACGCCTTCCTGCGCATGAACGACCACAGCTTTTTCTCGATCGTCCAGCTCCCCGATGTCGACAAGATTCCCGTCGAGCTCGGCGTCACCCACGCCGGCAGCGGCGCCTTGCCGAGTGCGGCGGGCACGCTGCAGCATCTGGCGTTCCGCGTGCCTGACGATGCCGGGTTGATCGCCATGCGCGACCGCATCCGCAGCCACGGCGTCAACGTCATCGGGCCGATCGACCATGGCATGTGCAAGTCGATCTATTTCGCCGGCCCCGACCAGATGACGCTCGAAGTCGCCGCACCCCGATCGCCGCTCGACCCGAAGCAGTGGATCGACCCGACGACGCTCGCCAAGGCCGGCATTTCGGCCGCCGAGGCTGCGGTCTATGCGGCGCCGCCGCCGTACACCGGCCCGTCGCCGCTGCCGCAGCCCGAATTCGACGCGACCAAGCCGCACATGACGTATCCGCGCGACGTCTATCTCAAGATGCTCAAGGTGCCCGACGCGCAGATTACCGCCGGCGCCTCCTATGCCGAGCCGCCGGTTCCGGCCTGATCGGCGCGGCGTTTGTCGCTTGCAACACGGGCGGTGATGGGTCAGGCTATCTACGGGCTCGTAACAGGAGATATTTATGAAGCGAATGCATGCCGCCCTGTTGGGCAGCCTGTCGCTGGTCGTGATGGCATTGCCGGCGCACGCAGCAACCGCCGCAGCGCCGGCGAAAACCGTCGCGGCACCCGCCGTCGATCCGGCAGCAACTGCGGGGCTCGACCGCATGGCGGCCTATCTGCGGACGCTCAAGGAATTCGAGGTCACCGTCTACAGCACGACCGAGGACGTGCTCGATTCGGGCCAGAAGATCATGACCAACAATCAGGTCCACTACGTCGTGAAGTCGCCCAACATGATGGCGGCGACGGTCAGCGGCGACAAGATCAAGCGTCATTATTATTATGATGGCAAGACCTTCACCGTCCGCAACAACCAGAACGACTTTTACGCGCAGGTGCCGTTCACGGGCACGATCGCGCAGTTGCTCACCGAAGTCGAAAAATACGGCGTCGATCTGCCGTTGCAGGATCTGTTTCGCTGGGGCGAAAATCCGGCGACAACGCAAAAGCCGTTCGAAGGCATTGTGGTCGGCGACTCGCGCGTCGTCGACTGGGATACGGAGCATTATGCGTTCCGCCAGGAAGGCGTCGATTTCCAGGTCTGGGTCGAAAAGGGCGACAAGCCGCTGCCGCGCAAGCTGGTCATCAACAGCCTCGCCGATGAGACCCAGCCGCAATATGTCGCGGTGATGAACTGGAACTTGTCGCCGAAGATCGATGCGGCGGTTTTCACCTTTGCCCCCGACGCCAATTCAAAGCGTATCCCGTTCATGACGCCCGAGGCACTTGCAGCGGCAACCGCCGCCAAAAAGCCAGCGAAGAAGTGAGGAGAGCGACCATGAACATCAAGCAGAAATCAATCGTCCTCCTGTTCGGCGCAGCCTTTATGGTTGCTGCACCGGCACTCGCACGCGGCGGCGGTGGCGGCGGGGGCCGTGG
>CALMPZ010000065.1 GCA_937871645.1 uncultured Polymorphobacter sp. | reverse complement strand
CGTGCCGTTGAAGCGGCCGATGACGACTTCGGTGGTGTAGCGGTCGTTGCCGTCACGGTCCTGCCACTTGCGCGTCTGCAGCGCGCCTTCGACATAGATCTTGCTGCCCTTGCGCAGGAACTTTTCGGCGATCGGCACCAGATTGTCGTTGTTGATGGTGACGTTATGCCATTCGGTCTTTTCCTTGCGCTCGCCGCTGGCCTTGTCGCGCCAGCTTTCGGATGTCGCGATGCGCATGTTGGCGATGCGGCCGCCGTTGGCGAACGATTTGATTTCGGGGTCGGCGCCCAGATTGCCGACCAGAATAACCTTGTTGACGCTGCCAGCCATGCGGCGATTTTCCCATCTAAAAATAGAACATATATAGAACGCATGGCGTCCGCGCAACGACTCGATGTGCCGTATCATGCTAGCACCGCGGCAGCGGTTGCGCTTGTAAAAACCGGCACCTTGGGTCACCTTCGCGCACGCCATTGAGGGGGTTCAACAATGTCGGGTCAGATCGACGCATTCGGCAATCTGGCGACCGCCGCGCTGGCGGCGCGCGAGTTCGACCGCGGGCCGCTGCATGACCCTGGTGCGCCGGGGCTGTGCGCCAATTGCGAAGCACCGGTGGCCGGGCGCTATTGCGCCAATTGCGGCCAGCCGGCGCATGTTCACCGCAGCGTGCTGCACGTTGTCGAGGAGTTGCTGCACGGACTGACGCATTTCGACGGCAAGGCGTGGAAGACGCTGCCGCTGCTGCTGTTCCGCCCCGGCCAGCTGACGTACGACTATGTCCATGGCAAGCGCGCGCGCTATGTGCCGCCGGTGGCGCTATTCCTGCTCAGCGTGTTCATGATGTTCTTCGCGTTCAGCTTTGTCGAAGGCCCGCCCGACATGCAGCTCGACACGCCGGTCGTGGTCAGCGGCACACCGGCCGAGCGCGCCAAGCTGCGCACCGATGCCGATTCGGCGTTCGCCGAGCTTGAGCGCGAGCTCGCCGCCGCGCGTGTCGATCCCAAGCGTGCCGACGATGTCGCGGGCCTCGAGATCGCGGTGCGCGCCGGCAAGTCGGCGCAGGCGGCGGCGCATCGTGTCAGTGACGGCAAGCCGCTATTTGCATCGGAGAACCAGTCGGCGCTGTCGGTCGAAGCCGCCGCCAAGCTGCTGCGCGACGCCGACAGGAAGGGCGAGCTGAGCCTTGATACCGGCAATGCGGCGGTCAACGAACGCATTCGCCACGCGCTCGATAACCCCGAACTGACACTCTACAAGGTCCAGTCGAAGGCCTATAAATTCAGCTTCCTGCTGGTGCCGCTGTCGCTACCGGTGCTGTGGCTGATGTTCGTGTTCCGGCGCCACGTCTACCTGTATGACCACACCGTATTCGCGCTCTATTCGCTGAGCTTCATGTCGCTCGTGGTCATCACGGCATCGACGATGTTCGCGCTCGGCTACCGCGGCGCGCTCTATGCGCCGCTGCTGTTGCTGGTGCCGCCGCTGCACATGTTCGCGCAGCTCAAAGGCGCCTATCAGCTGTCGGTGTTCGGCGCAGGGTGGCGCGCCATCGTGCTGGCGACCGCCGCAGTGATCACGCTGGCATTTTTCGCGGTGCTGATCGCGCTGCTCGGGGTGGTTGACTGAACGCCTGACGCGGTCTGATTCAAGGGCCTCCGGCGGGCAGGCCTGAGGCCTGCACCCATTTGTTTGGCGCTCTTCAATCGGGTGCAGGCCTCAGGCCTGCCCG
>CALMPZ010000064.1 GCA_937871645.1 uncultured Polymorphobacter sp. | reverse complement strand
CATCGACGGCGCTGACGGCCAACCCTCCGCGATCATGCCAACCTATCTCAAAAGCCACAGCCAGGGCGAATATGTCTTCGACCACGGCTGGGCCGATGCCTGGCACCGCGCCGGCGGCAACTACTATCCGAAACTGCTGGCCGCCGTGCCGTTCACCCCGGCCACCGGCCCCCGCCTGCTGCTGCGCGATCCGGCGCTGGCGCCGGCACTGCTGGCGGCGGCCGAGACACTGACACGCGCCAACCAGCTGTCATCGGCCCACGCCAATTTCATCAGCCCCGAACAGGTCGCCGATTTCGAAGCCGCCGACTGGCTGATCCGCACCGACCAGCAATTCCACTGGTTCAACGACGGTTACACGAGCTTCGACGACTTTCTTGGGCGCCTGTCATCGCGCAAGCGCAAGACCATCCGCCGCGAACGCAGCGAGGCGTTAGCCAACGGCATCACCGTCGAACACCTCACCGGCGCCGACCTGACCGAGGCGCATTGGGACGCTTTCTGGGTGTTCTACCAGGACACCGGCGCGCGGAAGTGGGGCCGACCGTATCTGACGCGGCAATTCTTCTCGCTGCTCGGCGAGCGCATGGCCGACCGCGTGCTGCTGATGCTGGCCAAGCACGAAGGCCGCTACATCGCCGGCGCGCTCAACCTGATCGGCGATGATTGCCTGTACGGCCGCTACTGGGGCGCCACCGTCGAGGTGCCGTTCCTGCATTTCGAACTGTGCTACCACCAGGCCATCGACTGGGCGATCACCCACGGCCTCGCCCGCGTCGAGGCCGGTGCACAGGGCGCGCACAAACTGGCGCGCGGCTACCGCCCGACTCCGACCTACTCCGCGCACTACATCCCCGACCCCGGCTTCCGCGAGGCGGTCGCGCGCTACCTCGAAGCCGAACGTCGTGCCGTCGCGGCGGAGATTGAAGCACTGGGCGAAATGGCGCCGTTCAAGCGGAGCGATTGACCCTTCGCTCCAGCGGGAGGAGACGACGCCTGTCAATTGCATCAGAGGAGCAATGGAGCGAAACTTCGTTGGAAAACTTGCAGTTCTTGGTCGGACCAAGGCGACAGGCTGCGGCGCCGAGTGGTGGGTTCGATTTCGGCGGAACCCGCAATCAAAGTGGGCTATTTGGCACCATCGGAAAGCCATCGCCGCTTCTTTAGCTCCCGATCATACTTTTCAATTCGCGCCGCAGTATCCCGATATGACTGTGCTCGGTCTTCGGGAGTTCCTGCTTGCAGGCGTTCATATTCACGCCACGCCACTTCGTCACAGACAACAAAAGCGCTCCTGCAGTAAAGTGCTGATATTGGTCGAGGTGGGCCTTTTATATTCGTCATATAGGGCGGCGAAATTCTCGGCCAAGTTGAAACAAAAATTGCGAAAAACATCGCAGAAGCAATAGCAATAGGAAAAATAAATATTTGCTTCCAGCTGTAATTTTGGATTCGATTGACGATCATTTGACCAAGGCTGGCATTTCTACCATTATCAAGACCTCTGATGAGGAAATAAGTGGCTGCCAACAATGCTGCCGCACGTTGTGACGTGGTGCCGTATTGGGTAAATGAACAAATAAAAATCGTTGCAAGCGCACCTAAAATTTCTATGGAAGCATAGATATGTAAACAATATACGCGCATTGTAAAAAGACAAAACGCGACAAAAATTGCGGCAATAGCCACCCATGGAGAATCAAATAGAGCAGGCAAATAGAAATTTACTAATGTGCCGCCGGTTGATGCCAAGAGCGTTACAACAAAAAACAGGCCTAAAAACATGGAAATTCTAAAAAGAAATTCCAAAACCCATTCGGGTAGTCGAGAGTATCGCAATCCAATTGCTGCAACTGCGAGAGTCCCGGCCCCTGCAAGCCCAAGGTAAATCGTTATGGGCTCGGGTGTAAGAGGGGGGAGGTAGTGCTGCATTTATCAAGGATAATCGCCTGCACGACTCATTGCTAGTGGGGCGTCCCCTCTGAAGGTCACCTTCACTTGTAGTGATGACAGTCTCGTGTCGCGAATCTTCATCGGCAAGCAAGGTGAGCCAAGGGGCCACCTACCCCAGCCCCCCGAATGCCGCCGCATAGGCGACAGCGCCGTGCGTGGCGGGCAGCGGGTCGACCAGCGGCAGCGCCATGAAATGCGGGCCTGCGTAGGGCGAAGCGAACGGCTTCGCGGCCTCGGTGCTGAAACCGAAGCGGCGGTAATAGGCGGGGTCGCCGAGCAAGAAGATCGCGGCGGCGCCGGTCGCGCGTGCTGCGTCGATGGCGGCGTGCATTAGCGCGTTACCGACGCCTTGGCGCTGGTGCGCGGGCAGTACCGATAGCGGCGCGAGACCGAGGGCTGCGAACGGCGCAGTCATCGGCGACAGCAGGACGTGGCCGCTGAGGACGCCGTCGGCCTCGGCGACCAGCGAAATGGCGGCGTCACCGTCGTGGCGCAGTTGCTCGACGAGGTCGGCCTCGTCGGCGCGGGCGAAGGCGGCGGTGAT
>CALMPZ010000063.1 GCA_937871645.1 uncultured Polymorphobacter sp. | reverse complement strand
TCGACAGGTTATAGTGCTGGCTAGAGTGGTGGATGACATGGCTCGCCCAGAACCAGCGGACGCGGTGGGCGCTGCGGTGGAAGACGTAATAGGCGAAGTCATCGATGACGAAGCACAGCACGCCGCTCCACCAGGCGATCGGGATATCGAACAGCCGATGTGCCCAGAACCAATAGGCCAGCGCCACGACGATGCCGGCGCTGAGCAGGCCGGCGAGCGTGCTGCCCATGCCCATCGTCAGCGACGCGGCGCTGTCGCGCCAGTCATAGGCGCCGCGCGCGCCGCGTTTGACCGCGACCATTTCGATGATGATGAGCAGGATGAAGAACGGCACCGCCATCTGGACGGGATCGGGCAGTTTCATAGCCGGGCCTCCATGCGTGCGGCCCAGCTGGCCGCATCGTCCAGTTGCAGCGCCACCGGTTGAAACATCGGTTCGGCAATCGTCACGGTCAACGTGTCGCCGGCGCGGTCGACATGCGCGCCATTGGCAACGCGGACAATCCAGCGGTCGCCGTGCGGGCGCACCAGCGCGATCCGGCCATCACGACCGGCGACCAGCGCGGCGCGCGCATCGGCGGCCAGCGCCACGGCGTCGGCCTGAAATCCCATCAGCGCGTCGTGCGCAATCGTCCCGGCTTCTGCCGCGCTCGCCAGCTTCGGCTGCGCATTGAACCCGAGCCAGCGCGCCAGCAGCACCAGCAGCGCGATCCCCGCGCCAGGCAGCACGATCAGCGTCAGCCAGTTCAAGCTTTGCCGCCGAGTTGCGCCATCGCGCCTGCCAACCCGCTGACGTCATAGCCGGCGGCGGCGGCGGTCGCGGTGATTTCGGCAATCGACCCGCCCTGGCTGGCGCTGGCGAGCGACCACAGATTGGTCGACCGCGTACCCGATCGGCAGAACGCCAGTGTCTTGCCGGCAGCGAGTGCATCGACCATCGCCGCCACCATCGGCTGCGAAAAGCCGCGCGCATCGACGGGGATTGCCACATAACGCAGCCCCGCCGCTTCCGCTGCGGCGCGGATCGCACCGCCGGCCGGCTGGTCGGGCGACTCGCCGTCGGGGCGGTTGTTGACGATGCAGACGAAGCCCTGTGCCGCGGCCGTGGCGACATCGGCGACTTCGATCTGCGGCGAAACCGCGACGGCGGGGGTGAGTTGCTTGAACATCCCCGCATCTTATCGCGCCCGGCGCGGCACTGTCACGTCAAGATGATGCGACGGCTTGTGCCGCATGCGCGGTCATGGTCAAACTGCTGCGCGGGGGACATTGATGAGCAACATTTCCGAACCGGTGACGCTGCCCGATACGTCGGTGCTCGCATCACGCGACCTGTTCGGCCAGCCGCGCGGCCTGACCTGGATCTCGCTGACGACCTTCTGGGAAGCCTTCGCGCTCTACGGCACGCAGGCGCTGATGGTGCTCTACATGGTCGACGAGCTGCTGCTGTCGGGGCATGTCGAGAACATCGCGGGGTTCGGACCGTTCCGCGCCGGCGTCGAAAGCATCACCGGGCCGCTGAGCACGCAGGCGCTCGCCGCGCAGATCTTCGGGCTGTTTGCCGGCCTGGCGCGCTTCACCCCGGTGTTCGGCGGGCTGATCGGCGACCGCTGG
>CALMPZ010000062.1 GCA_937871645.1 uncultured Polymorphobacter sp. | reverse complement strand
CGGCGCGCACAGCGAGCGTCACGAGGTCGCTGGCGGTGCTGGTCATCGGCGCGACCTGTACCGGCTTCGACATGCCCATCAACAGCGGCCCGATCATCTTGCCGCTGCCAAGTTCCTTGAGCAGCTTCGCCGAAATGTTCGCCGACTGCAGGCCGGGCATGATCAGCACGTTTGCCGGGCCCGACAGGCGCGAGAACGGATAGCGGTCGGCCATCATCGGATTGAGCGCCACGTCGGGCGACATTTCGCCTTCATACTCGAAGCTGACACGGCGTTCGTCGAGCAGCGTGATGGCATCACGGATGTTGGCGAGGAACTGGCCCGGCGGGTTGCCGAAGGTCGAATAGCTCAGGAACGCAACGCGCGGTTCCTGGCCGAGGCGGCGCGCCACCGCGGCGGTCTGTTCGGCGATATCGGCGAGCATCTGCGATGACGGACGCTCATTGACCGTGGTGTCGGCGATGAAGATCGTGCTCGACCGGCCAACCCACATGTGGATACCGAACGGGATGTGCCCCGGCGCCGGATCGATCACCTGGCGCACCTGGCTGAAGCTCTGGGCGAAATTGCGCGTCACGCCGGTCATCATCGCATCGACTTCGCCGAGTTCAAGCATCAGCGCGCCGAAGATGTTGCGTTCGTGGTTCACCATGCGCTCGACATCGCGCAGCACATGGCCGCGGCGCTGCAGCCGGGCGTAGAGCAGCTCGACCATGCGCGGCACCAGCGGGCTGTTGGCGCTGTTGTGGATTTCGAAGCTGTCGATGTCCT
The DNA here is from genome assembly GCA_937871645.1 of uncultured Polymorphobacter sp. Lineage (GTDB taxonomy): Bacteria > Pseudomonadota > Alphaproteobacteria > Sphingomonadales > Sphingomonadaceae > Polymorphobacter_A. The sequence goes on along the minus strand of CALMPZ010000062.1, from coordinate 2,348 downwards.
CGGGCGACACACCGATGCGCTCGAGCCCTTCGCGGACCGGCGCTTCGCGGCCGATGAGCACCGGCTCGCCGAAACCGCTCGACCGGTAGCTGACGGCGGCGCGCAGCACGACTTCCTGCTCGCCTTCGGCAAACACCACACGGCGCGGCCGCGCGCGCGCGGCTTCGAAGCTGCCCGCGAGCACGCCGGTCGTCGGGTTGAGCCGGGCGCGCAGTTGCTGGCGGTAGGCGTGCTCGTCGAAGAACGGCTTGCGCGCCACGCCCGAAGCCATTGCCGCCTTGGCGACGGCGACGGGGATGGCTTCGATCAGCCGTGGGTCGAACGGCGCCGGGATGATGTATTCGGGTCCGAAGTTGCGCGCCTTGCCGCCGTAGGCGGCCGCGACCTCGTCGGGCACCTGCTGGCGCGCCAGATCGGCGATGGCGTTGGCGGCGGCGAGCTTCATTTCCTCGTTGATCGTCGTTGCGCGCACGTCGAGCGCGCCGCGGAAGATGTACGGGAAGCCGAGCACGTTGTTGACCTGGTTCGGATAATCCGAACGGCCGGTCGCCATGATCGCGTCGGTGCGGATGGCGTGGACTTCCTCGGGCGTGATTTCGGGATCGGGGTTGGCCATCGCGAAAATGATCGGGTTGGGCGCCATCGTCGCGACCATTTCGGCGGTGACGGCGCCTTTGGCGGACAGGCCGAAGAACACGTCGGCGCCGCGCATGGCTTCGGCGAGCGTGCGATCGGTGGTGACCGCGGCATGCGCTGATTTCCACTGGTTCATGCCCTCGGTGCGGCCCTGCCAGATGACACCCTTGGTGTCGCACATGATGACGTTGTCGGGCTTGACGCCCATCGCCTTGACCAACTCGGTGCAGGCGATCGATGCAGCGCCGGCACCGTTGACCACCAGCTTGATGTCGGCGGGCTTGCGGCCGGTCAGGAACAGGGCATTGATCAGGCCGGCGGCGGCGATGATCGCGGTGCCGTGCTGGTCGTCATGGAACACCGGAATGTTCATGCGTTCGCGCAGCGTCTGCTCGATGATGAAGCATTCAGGGGCCTTGATGTCTTCAAGGTTGATGCCGCCGAAGCTCGGCTCCATCAGCTCGACGGCGGCGACGAAGCGGTCGACGTCTTCGGTGGCGAGTTCGAGGTCGATCGAATCAATGTCGGCGAAGCGCTTGAACAGCACCGCCTTGCCTTCCATCACCGGCTTAGAAGCCAGCGCGCCAAGGTTGCCAAGGCCAAGGATGGCGGTGCCGTTCGAAATCACCGCAACCAGGTTGCCCTTGATGGTGTAGTCATACGCCGCGTCGGGGTCCTTGGCGATCGCCAGCACCGGCACCGCAACGCCGGGGGAGTAGGCCAGGCTGAGATCACGCTGCGTCGCCATCGGCTTCGATGCGATGATCTCGATCTTGCCGGGGCGGCCATTGGCATGGAACCGCAGCGCCTCCTGATCGGAGAACTCTTTGGCTTTATCGTCGGACATCGAGCACCTTTCACGCGCCGGGCGATACTGCACGGCCCGGTTCAAGGCTCGCTAGCATAGCTGTCCGCGCCTTGCACGTCATGCGCGCAATTTCGCGGCTCACGACGGATGACGTTGGCGACGGCGCAGGCTATGACACGGGCAATGACCGCCCCGCCTGCTCCCGATATAGCTGACACCGCCTCGCCGATGATGGCGCAGTATCTGGGCATCAAGGCCGGCGTCCCCGACTGCCTGCTGTTCTACCGGATGGGCGATTTCTACGAATTGTTCTTCGATGATGCGGTGGCCGCCAGCGCGACGCTCGATATTGCGCTGACCAAGCGCGGCCTGCATCTGGGCGCCGATATCCCGATGTGCGGCGTGCCGGTGCACAGCGCTGACGCCTATCTGATGCGGCTGATCCGCGCCGGGCATCGCGTCGCGATTGCCGAACAGATCGAGGACCCGGCGGCGGCCAAAAAGCGTGGCAGCAAGAGCGTCGTGGCGCGCGCCGTGGTGCGCGTGGTGACGCCCGGCACGCTGACCGAGGATGCGCTGCTCGAAGCGCGCAGCGCCAATTGGCTGGCGAGCGTTGCCCAGGTCGGCGGCATGGCGGGGCTGGCGTGGTGCGACGTGTCGACCGGCGAATTCCGCACGCTTGCCTGTCCACCCGCCGCACTCGAGCCCGAACTGGCGCGCATTGCGCCGGCCGAAATCATCGCGCCCGCCGACTGGGAAATTCCCGGCTGGTTCGGCGCGACGCCAACGCCGCGGCCCGCCGGTGATTTCGATTCACTACGCGGCGAGGCGCGGCTCAAGGCGCAGTTCGATGTAGCGACGCTCGAAGGTGTCGGCAGCTTCAGCCGCGCCGAACTCGCCGCTG
>CALMPZ010000061.1 GCA_937871645.1 uncultured Polymorphobacter sp. | reverse complement strand
GCAATTGCGCCCCGAGCTGCGCCGTTCGCTCCGTGACGCCGAGTGCGCCAATGCTGCCGCCGACATGGTCGACCGCCGCATTGCCCAGCGCCCAGAAGTCGGGCCACAGCGCGGCAGGTGGCGCGGCATCGGGGTAGGGCAACAGCGCAATCTCCGGACCTTCGTCGGGCGTGTCGAACCAGCCGCGGGCAGCCGCGTCCCACGTCGCGGCGATGCGTTCGGGGGCGGCGAAGGCGCCATGCGCGAATGCGGCAGCAAGGCGCAGTCGATCGGCCGGAGTTGCCGCGGCGTGACGGACTGCCCGCGCCATCGACTCGATTGCGGTTGCGGGCTGCGCCGATCCGGCTGCGGCCATAAAGGCTTCGCGCCAAGCGTTCGAACCTGTTGCGTGCATGACTGCCACCTCATGGTCTGGCCAACCCATCGGCCCTGTCGATTGTGCCGCAGATGATAGCATTTCATGTGGCGGGTCAATCGCGTCGCCCTGCTGCGTTTCAGCGCGGCATTGCCGGGCCGTTTGCCGTGCCGGTGGCGACGACATCGGCTGATTTGCCGAAGTTTACAGCCTTGGCCGCAAATCATGTGCAGGCCCAGCAATGCACAGTCGCGCTGACGCGGTCGCCAGTCGATAAAATTAAATTAAAACAATATGTTGTATGTCGCGTCTGCGCGGCGGCGGCGCAGCAAGTTTACAATCTGTACGAAGATTCGGCTTTTCGCGAAGTTTACAGGCCTCATCCAGTTCAGGCCCGGCCGCGTCTGTCCTACGCCGCGTTAGGCCAATGGCTCATTAACCGATTTGGCGAATTATGTCAAGGCCTTGGTCGTGCGGGCTGGCTGGCATGGTTGCCGGAGCGGGTGCTGATTTCGCTGGCAGCGCGGACCGGGGTTGAAAGCCGCGGACGATGCCTGTGGCTCAATCCAACGCGCTGCGCACCACCTGGTAAACCCCGATGTGCGCGGCAGCGAAGCGGAGCACGATGTCGGGTACTGCCTGCAACGGCACATCGACCGCATAACCGAAACGCCGGGTCTCGATCTCGTTGGCGCGGTCGTGGCCGATATAGTCGGCAATGATCTGCCATGCAGCGCGATCGACGTCGACCAGCTCAAAATAGACACGGTAGCGTCGATCGCTGTAGTCGCCGGGTGTGTTTTTCATAAGCCTGCCCCCTTGGGCCACGTCGATTGACCCGTTGCTGCGCCAGGGTCAGCCTTCGACGAAGCCCTTCCACGTTGCCATGTAATCGACAAACACCGGCCCCAGCCCTTCGGCGACGAGGTGCGCGCGGGTGACCGGCAGCCGTGCCGCGACAAAGGCCGGGTCGACGGCCAGGCGCGGCCAGTCATGGTGGAGGATGGCGCCGCGGCCGATCAGCACGAAGTCGGCGCCGGCGGCGAGGCAGTCGTGCGCGATTGCCGCCGACATGATCTTGCCGGCGACGCCAAGCCGGACATGGCCGCGGTCGAGCCCGGTGAACACCGATATCAGGCTGACGCCCTTGAAGGCGTCCTCGTTGGGCTCCTTGCGGACGTCCCACAGCGACATGTCGAGATAATCGATGTCGCCGGCGCGCATCAGCCGCTGGGCATGGTCGCGGACTTCGGCGAGCCGCAGTCCGAAGCGTTCGGGCGACAGCCGCAGCCCGAGGTTGAAATCGGGCCGGCAGGTGGCGCGCACCCCGGCGATGATGCGGTCGAGCAGGCGTTCGCGGTTGGCGGCGCTGCCGCCCCACTGGTCGCTGCGCTGGTTGATTTCGGGGCTGAGGAACTGCGAGATGACATAGCCGTGCGCGCCGTGGAGCTCGACGCCGTCGAAGCCGGCGATTTCGGCGCGCTTGGCGGCGGCGATGAAGTCGGCGATCAGCGTTTCGACTTCGTCAGCGGTCAGCGCGCGGGCGCCGAATTCGGCGTTGTCCGACGGGCAGACCGGCGCGGTGCCGATCAGGTCGCTGGGGCTGCGCATCCCGGCGTGGTGAAGCTGGACGACCGCGAGGCTGCCTTGCGCCTTGATCGCCGCCGCCAGCCGCGTCAGCCCGGGCAGGTGCGCGTCGCTGAAGATGCCGAGCTGGCCGGGAAAGCCCTGGCCGACGGCCTGGACATGCGCCGCCGCAGTCATCGTCAGGCCGAAGCCGCCCTTGGCGCGCAAGGTCAGCCAGTGGAATTCATCTTCGGACAGCGTGCCGTCGGGATTCGACTGCAAATTGGTCAGCGGTGCCAGCATCAGGCGGTTGGGCATTGCCGGGCCATGCGCGAAGGTCAGCGGCGAGAACAGGTCGGGGTTGGGCAATGCGGCCTCCGTGGGAATTGCATGGTCTGGCAAGCCTCGTAGCAACGCCGTGCCGGCAGCGCCACAAACTCCCGCTTCGTCGCGCCATGCTTTACCTGTGGCGCGCGCCACCGTATCGACGCTGGATGACCGACCCGCTGACTTGCCGACGTAGCCTGCCGCCCGGCAGTAGCGTGCGCACGCACGCGGCAGCCGATGGCTGGGCGTTGCGCTCCATCGACTGGCCGGGGGAGCCCGGCGGGCGTGGCTCGGTGCTGTTTCTGAACGGGCGTGGCGACTTCATCGAGAAGTATGCCGAGAGCTATTGGCACTGGCGGGCCCGCGGCTTCGGGGTGAGCACGTTCGACTGGCGCGGGCAGGGGCTGTCGGGGCGGCTTGGCGATGACCCGCTCAAGGGTGACTGCTTCGGCTTTGATGCCTGGCTGTCGGACCTCGACGAACTGATCGATCACTTCATTGCGACGCAGCCGGGGCCGTGGTTCGCGGTGGCACATTCGATGGGCGGGCATTTGCTGCTACGCCACCTTGAAGCGAAATCGCGCGAGTTCAGTCGCGCGGCGCTGCTGGCGCCGATGATCGGCATCGCCGGCGGCAAGGTCGCCCCCGCCATGCTTGAACGCATCGCGCGCTCGGCGTGCCGGATGGGGCTGGGGCCGCGCTTTGCACCGATGCAGGGCGGCGACGCCGAATCGCGGCGCTCGGCGTCGCGGCAGGCGATGCTGACGACCGATGCCGAACGCTTTGCCGATGAAGGCTGGTGGGTCGACCAGAATCCGGCGCTGGCCTTGGGCGGCGTCACCAACCGCTGGCTGATGCACGCGTTCGAATCGACCGCTGCACTGGGCGCGCCCGGCGTCATCGAACGCATCACGACGCCGATGCTGGTGTTCACCGCCGAGCACGAGCGGCTGGTCGACAACCGGCTGATCGCCAGCCTGGAGGCGCGCATGCCCGACGCCAAGCTCGAACACGTGCTCGGCGGTGCGCACGAGTTGCTGCGTGAACGCGACCATATCCGCGGCGCCGTGCTGGCGCGGCTCGACGCATTTCTGGTGGCCTGATGGACTCCGACTTCGACATCGCGATTATCGGTGCGGGCATTGCCGGCGCCAGCCTGGGCTATTTCCTTGAAAGCGGCGCGCGCGTGCTGCTGCTGGAAGCCGAATCGGCGCCGGGCTATCATACGACAGGGAGATCGGCGGCATTCTGGGTCGCGACCTATGGCGGGCGTTTCATCGAGCCGCTGACCAGTGCGTCGAAGCCGTTCTTCGATGCGCCGCCGTCAGGGTTTGGCGACGCGCCGCTGCTCGGGCCGCGCGGCGGCTTGCATCTGGCGCCGCCCGAAGGCGCCGACGACCGCGACCATGAGGCGGCGACTGCGCTCGACGATCTGGAGGCCGAGTTCGCCGGCAGCGGTTTGCGCTTCGAACGCTATGACACTGCGACGCTGCGGGCGCGCTACCCGTTGCTGCGCGATGCCTGGGCGACCGATGCGATGCTTGAGCCCGACAGCTACGACATTGATGTCGCGCGGTTGCACGCAGGGTTTCTGGCGGGGATGCGGCGGCGCGGTGCGACACAGGTGTGCGACGCGCGGGTCACCGCGCTGACGCACGACGGCACGCGGTGGCGCCTCGCCACGACCGCGGGTGAATTCAACGCGACGACGGTCATAAACGCCGCCGGCGCCTGGGGCGACGAGATCGCGCGGCTGGCCGGCGCGAAACCGCTCGGGCTGACGCCGCTGCGCCGGACGATGGTGGTGCTGGCGACCGACCCGCCGCCGCCGGCCGATCTGCCGGTGGTGCTCGATGCCGGTGGCAGCTTCTACTTCAAGCCCGATGCGGGACGGGTGTGGGTGTCACCGCATGACGAAATCGCCGATGTGCCGCGCGACGCCGCGCCCGAGGAAATCGACGTCGCCATCGCCGTCGATGCGTTCGAGCGAGCGTGCAAACTGCGCGTCATCCGTGTCGAGCGTAGCTGGGCGGGACTGCGGACGTTCGCACCCGACCGGCTGCCGGTCTACGGCTATGACGGGCAGGTGCCGGGGTTCTTCTGGTGCGTCGGGCAGGGCGGCTTCGGTATCCAGACCGCACCTGCGGCGGGTGCGCTGGCGGCGGCGGTGGTCGAAAATTGCGCGGCACCGTTCGGGCTC
>CALMPZ010000060.1 GCA_937871645.1 uncultured Polymorphobacter sp. | reverse complement strand
GCCGCTGTCGAAACCGGCCGAAATGGAAATGCTCAAGCTGTCCTCACTTTGTAACGCCGCGCTGTAGGCTTCTAGGTCAATTCTTGTAGTTGACGGTCTTGCCCGCCGGGCCGGGGAAATCACGCAGCAAGTTGCGCGCCAGACCGGGGACGGCGCTGCCGAGCGAAGCCTCGGGCGTGCCGCTCCTCGCCTGGCTGACGGCGGTGCCTTCCCAGATGACGGTCTGTTCGCTGCGGCGCTTGATTTGCAGCCCGAGCTGGCTGACCGCCATGACATTGGTGCCGCCACCGACGGGCACGTTGACGCCGCTGCTGACGCCGACCCCGCCACCGCCGCCGCCGAAGCTGGCGCCACCGACGCCGAAGCCGACCGATACCGGCGGGCTGCTGCTGACCGCCTGGAATGTCTGGCCATAGCTCAGGATACCGACATACTCGGCCGCCGTCAGCGTCGACACCGGCGTAAAGCCGATGGCCGCGAGCTCATTGGAAACGATCCCCGCATAGGTGCGGAACTCAAGGTCATTCGCCTTCGACGGGTCGCGCGGCTCGACGAAGATGCTGCCCTTGGCAATCGGCGTGCCCATGTGGAAACGCGTGACGTTGGTGCCGGTCGGCCCGGTCGTGCAGCCGGCGAGAACCAGCAGCACGGCGGCCGGGGCCAACAGGCGGGTAAGGGTGCGGCGCGTCATGGTGTCATCCTTGGCGTTGGCGTGTCGGCAGTATGGCCTGCCTGCCGCCGCGCGCCAAGCGAGTCGACGCGCTTATTGCGGAACGCGGACTGTCGCGCCCGACGTGCCGGGGAAATCCTTGAGCAATGCGGCGCTGAGCGGGCGGATGGTGGCGCTCATCGACGCGGCTTCGGTGCCGGCGGCTTCGGTGACCGAAGCGCGGCCTTCCCAGATCGGCGTCATGTTGGCGCGGCGCTTGATCTGCATCGACAGCGTGTTGACCGCCACCAGATTGTCGCGGCGGCCGACCGGCACGGCAACGCCGGCACCGGTGCTGGCCGGGCCCGAGCCGCTGGCACTGAAGCCGAAACCGACCTGCGTGGTGGCGGGCGCGGCGCGGCTCGATTGCGTCGCTTGCGCATAGGCCATGGTGGCGACGAATTCGGACGACGCGCCGCCGACGGGCGCGCCGAAACCGATGCGCGCCAGTTCTTCGATGACAACGGCCTGGAAGGTGCGGAACTCGACCGTGGCCGCCAGCGCCGGGTCGGTGGCTTCGACGACAATGCTGCCTCGGGTGACCGGCTGGCCCATGTGGAAGCGCGTCACCTCGATATCGGCGGGGCCGCTGCGGCACGCCGACAACAGCATCAGCGCAGCGAGCGGGGTCACCAGCAGTGCGCGGTGGTTGGCGGTTTTGGCGATGGTCATGGCGAAGCTGCTCCTTGAGCCGGTCAGGGGGGATGACTCGCGCCAATATGGACGCAGCGACGAATCGCGCCAAGCGGGATTTGCCGCGACAGGCGTTGGATTGGCACGGTAAAGCTGATTTCTTGGACAACGCCGAATCGTCGTTACAGCAAGGTAAGGGGAATCAGATGCCCGCCAATGTTCTGGTCACCGGTGGCGCCGGTTATATCGGCAGCCACGCCGTGCTGGCGCTGCGCGACGCCGGGTATGCCGTC
>CALMPZ010000059.1 GCA_937871645.1 uncultured Polymorphobacter sp. | reverse complement strand
GTTGCGCACCGACCCGTTCCGTTACCTGATCGTGCCGCGCGTGCTCGCGGCGGTGCTCGTCATGCCGTTGCTGGTGCTGGTGTCGAACGCGCTCGGCGTCATGGGCGGCTGGCTGATCGCGACGCAGCGGCTGGGCTTCAACAGCGCCAATTACCTGACCACGACGGCGAAATACCTCGAAACCGACGACGTTGTGTCGTCGATGGTCAAGGCGGCGGTGTTCGGCTTCATCATTGCGCTGATGGGCTGCTATCACGGCTTCCATTCGAGCGGCGGTGCGGCGGGCGTCGGCCGCGCCACCACCAATGCCGTGGTGTCGGCGTTCATTCTGATCCTGCTGTCGAACCTCATCATCACCGTCATCGTGTTCGGGTCATGACCGCGAAGATCAGCCTTGCGGGTGTCGCCAAGCGCTTCGGCAGCAAGGTCGTGCTCGACGGCGTCGATCTCGATGTCGCGCCGGGCGAGTCGGTGGTTATCATCGGCGGCTCGGGCACCGGCAAATCGGTGCTGATCAAATGCATCCTCGGGCTGATCGCGCCCGACGCCGGCAGCATCCGCATCGACGGTCAGGAGGTCATCGGCCTGCACGGCAACGCGCTCGCCGCCAGCCGCGCGCGCTTCGGCATGCTGTTCCAGGGCGGCGCGCTGTTCGATTCGCTACCGGTGTGGCGCAATGTCAGCTTTGCGCTCAGCCAGGGCGGCGGTGGCCATGCCGCCGAAATGCGTGCGGTCGCCATCGACAATCTGGCGCGCGTCGGCTTGGACGCCGGCGTCGCCGACCTGCGCCCGAGCGAACTGTCGGGCGGCATGCAGAAGCGCGTCGCGCTGGCCCGTGCGATTGCCGCGCGGCCCGAAATCATCTTCTTCGACGAACCGACGACGGGCCTCGACCCGATCATGGCCGATGTCATCAACAACCTCATCGTCGAACTGGTGCGCGACCTCAAAATCACCGCGCTGACCATCACCCACGACATGGGCAGCGTCCGCAAGGTCGCCGACCGCGTCGCCATGCTCTACGGCGGCAAGATCGTCTGGTCGGGACCGGTGGCCGACATCGACAACAGCGGCAACGCTTACGTCGACCAGTTCGTCCACGGCCGCGCCGACGGCCCGATCAAGATGGCGATGCGGCGGTCGTGAGCGGCCACCACCATGACCACGGCCATACGGCCGATCATGGGCATGGCCACGGCCACAGCCACGCACCGGCAAACTTCGACCGCGCCTTCGCCATCGGCATCGCACTCAACCTCGGCTATGTCGCGGTCGAGGCGGGCTATGGGCTCAAAATCGGCTCGCTGGCGCTGGTTGCCGACGCCGGCCACAACCTGTCGGACGTGCTCGGGCTGGTCATGGCGTGGGGGGCGACCGCACTGGCGCGCCGGCGCCCTTCGCCGCGCTTCACCTATGGCCTGCGCAGCAGCTCGATTCTGGCGGCGCTGTTCAATGCGGTGCTGCTGCTCGTCGCGGTCGGCGCCATCGTCGTAGAGGCCGTGCGCCGGCTGATGGATCCGTCGCCGGTGGCCGCCGGCGTGGTGATGGCAGTCGCGGCGGCGGGCATCGCCATCAACGCGCTGACCGCCTGGATGTTCGCATCGGGCCGCAAGGGCGATCTCAATATCCGCGGCGCCTATCTGCACATGGCGGCAGATGCCGCGGTGTCGCTCGGCGTCGTAGTCGCGGCGCTGGTGATGATGTTCACCGGCTGGGCGTGGCTCGACCCGGTCGTCAGTCTGGTGATTTCCGCGGTCATCGTCGCCGGCACCTGGGGGCTCTTGCGGGATTCGACGTCGATGGCGCTGCACGCGGTGCCGCCGGGGCTCGACCTGCGCGCGGTCGAGGCGCAGCTGCTGGCGCGCCCCGGCGTCGTCCGCGTCCATGACCTGCACGTCTGGTCGATGAGCACCACCGAAACCGCGCTGACCGCGCATCTGCAGATTCCCGCCGGCCACCCCGGCGACGCCTTCCTGTGCGACACCGCCGAGCAGCTCGAACATCAATTCGGCATCGGCCACATGACGCTGCAGATCGAAACCGATGGCAGCGACTGCGCGCAGGCGCCGGCGGACGCGGTGTAGCGATGGCGCCGCCGGTCTATAACAAGTTCGAAGACCGCGTGTTTCTGGCGCTGGTCGCGGTGGTGACGTTCGGCCTCGCGGTGGTCAGTGCGCCGTTCTTCGGCGCCATCCTGTGGGCGGTGATCCTGACGATCGTGTTCTTCCCGATGCGCAACCGGCTGATGCGCGCCATGCCCGGCCACCGCAACCGCACCGCGCTGCTGACGCTGCTGATCATCATCCTCGCGGTGATTTTTCCGATGCTGCTGCTCGGGGTGTTTCTGGTCAACGAAGCGTCGGATTTCTACATGAGCGTGCAGGCCGGACAGGTCGATTTCGACGCTTATTTTGCCCAGGCCGTCGCGCAGATGCCGCTATGGGCGAGCCATTATCTCGAGCCCGTCGGGCTGACCAACCTCGATGCCGCACTCGCCAAGGCCGGCGCGGCGCTCGCCAACAGCGTCGAGATCATCGCCGCGCAGGCGCTCAACATCGGCCAGAGCGCCTTCAGCTTCCTGCTGGCGCTCGGCGTCATGCTGTATCTGACGTTCTTCCTGCTGCGCGACGGCCCCGAACTGGTCAAGCGCGTCGGCAACGCCGTACCGCTGCGCGTCGAACAGCGCGACGCCGTGATCAGCACGTTCGCACTGGTCATCCGGGCGACGATCAAGGGCAGCCTTGTCGTCGCCGTGCTGCAGGGCGTCATCGGCGGGC
>CALMPZ010000058.1 GCA_937871645.1 uncultured Polymorphobacter sp. | reverse complement strand
CTTAAATGATGATTCAAAATCAGTTGAACTTTGATCTACTCTTGTATCAAAAACCCCGCCACGCAGCAGCGCGTCGCAACTGGCATTCTGTGCCTGTGCTGATGCGGAAGAGATAATTAACGCACAAACAATAGCGTGTGATTTCATGATATACCCCCGATCGGTAAATCCAATAGCATCATGAACTGATCATTTCATGGATTTCGAAATACATCCTCGAATAAATCAATATTTTTTGCAAACTGCTATTTTTGATGAATATATGTATAGTGCATTAATTTTGACAATTTTCAATACAATTTTTGAGCCATGTGCACCAACCGCACCCAGCGATATCGCATTGCCGCCTCCCCGGCTTCGGATTAGAAAGCTGCCATGCCTATTCCCGTCATTTCGGCCACCGGCCTTTTCACCCCTGCCGACAGCATTTCGAACATCGAACTGGTCGACAGTTTCAACAGCTATGTGGCGCAGCACAATGCCGCGCATGCGGCGGCGATTGCGGCGGGCGAGGCCCAGGCGCTCGAGCCAAGCTCGGTGGAGTTCATCGAGAAGGCGAGCGGCATCCGCGCGCGCTATGTGCTGGCCAAGGCGCCGATCCTTGACCCCGCCGTCATGGCGCCGCGCTGGGATGAACGGCCCAACGAGGCGATTTCGGTGCTGGCCGAAATCGGCGTGGCGGCGGCGAAGGATGCGCTGGCGCGTGCCGGCCGTGACGCGCGCGATGTCGATGCCGTCATCTGCGCGTGTTCGAACCTGCAGCGCGCCTATCCGGCGATTGCCATCGAAATTCAGGACGCGCTGGGCATCGACGGCTTTGGCTTCGACATGAATGTCGCCTGTTCGTCGGCGACGTTCGGCATCCAGACCGCGGCCGATTTCATCCGCGCCGGCAACGCGAAGTCGGTGCTGGTGGTCAATCCCGAAATCTGTTCGGGGCATCTCAACTGGCGCGACCGCGACAGCCATTTCATCTTTGGCGATGTCGCGACCGCCATCCTGGTCGAGGCGCAGGACATTGCGCCGGCGCAGCATTGGGAACTGCTCGGCACCAAGCTCAAGACCGTCTATTCGAACAATATCCGCAACAATTTCGGCTTTCTCAACCGCGCCACGCCCGAAACTGCGGGCGCCCGCGACAAGCTGTTCGTGCAGGAAGGCCGCAAGGTCTTCAAGGAAGTCGTGCCGATGGTGGCGGCGATGATCGCCGAGCAGATGGAGCGCTTCGCGCTGGCGCCGGCGGATATCCGGCGGCTGTGGCTGCACCAGGCCAATGCCGGGATGAACCGGCTGATCGCCGGCCGCGTGCTCGGCCATGAAGCGACCGAGGACGAAAGCCCGACGGTGCTCGATACATATGCCAACACCTCGTCGGCCGGGTCGATCATCGCGTTCCATCTCAACAATGACGATCTGCAGCCCGGCGACACCGGCGTAATCTGCTCGTTCGGCGCCGGCTATTCCGCCGGCACGGTGTTCGTGCGCAAGGCTGCATAGCGCGCCGTTTTGCGTTTGCGCGGCGTTGTGACAAAAGGCGCCGATGACGACTTCGGCCTCCCCCGACACTGATGCCACCGCGCTGATTGCGGCGATGGGCGCTGCTGCACGCGATACGGCGGCGGTGCTCGCCACCACGCCGACGGCAACCAAGGCGGCAGCGCTGCTCGCGGCGGCGGCGGCGTTGCAGGCGGGGAGCGCCGCAATCGAAGCTGCCAATGCGCTCGACATGGACGCCGCACGCGCCGCCGGGCTGTCGAACGCAATGCTTGACCGCTTGCTGCTGACGCCGGCGCGGATTGCCGCGATGGCCGACGGTGTTGCGGCGATCGCCGCGCTGCCCGATCCGGTGGGAGAGGTCATCACGCGCTGGCAGCGGCCCAACGGGCTGGCGTTCGAGCGCGTGCGCGTGCCGCTCGGCGTCATCGGCATCATCTTCGAAAGCCGCCCCAATGTCACCGCCGACGCCGGGGCGCTGTGCCTGATGGCGGGCAATCCGTGCATCCTGCGCGGCGGTTCGGAGGCGGCGCGGTCGAACCGCGCCATCCATGCCGCACTGGTCGCCGGGCTGAAGGCGGCGGGGTTGCCCGAAACCGCGATCCAGCTGGTGCCGACCACCGACCGCGCTGCCGTGGGCGCGATGCTGGCGGCGCACGGGCTGATCGACATCATCATTCCGCGCGGCGGCAAGGGGCTGGTGGCACGCGTCCAGGCCGAGGCGCGGGTGCCGGTGCTCGCGCTCCTGGACGGTATCAACCACGTTTATATCGACAAGGCCGCCGATGCGGCGATGGCGGTCGAGATCGCGGTCAATTCGAAGCTGCGGCGCACCGGTGTCTGTGGCGCGATGGAGACATTGCTGATCGACCGCGCCGCCCCCGAACTGGCGGCACCGGTGCTCAAGGCGCTGCTCGATGCCGGCTGCGAAGTGCGGGTGACGCCTGAACTGGCCGGCATCGATGCACGGCTAACCGCTGCCGACGCCGCTGACTGGGACACCGAATATCTCGACGCGATTGCGGCCGCAAAACTGGTCGACGGCGTCGAAGGCGCCATCGCGCACATCGCCGCGCACGGCTCGCACCACACCGACGCGATTGTCACCGATGACGCTGCGGCCGCCGCGACGTTCCTGTCGCGCATCGACAGCGCCATCGTGCTGCACAACGCCTCGACGCAGTATGCCGATGGCGGCGAGTTCGGCTTCGGCGGCGAAATCGGCATCTCGACCGGACGGCTGCACGCGCGCGGTCCCGTCGCCTTGGAAGGCCTGACGAGCTACAAGACGCTGGTACACGGGAGCGGCCAGGTGCGGCCGTAGTGGTATTGCAGCGATACAAGGTATACATTGCAGCATTGCGAGGAGATTCCCCATGCGCCAAGCCGTGCTGACAGCCCGCGTCGATGCCGAAACGTCCGAGAAGCTCGACGAGATTGCCGCGCTGACCGGCCGGTCGCGGTCGTGGGTCGCGGCGGCAGCGGTGAAGGCCTATGTCGACAGCGAAGCCGCACTGCTGCGCGATGTCCAGGAAGCGCTGGCGGCGGTTGGTCGCGGCGAGACCGTCGACGCAGCCGAGGCCGACCGGCAGATTGACCAGATGCTGCGCGACCTTCGCGCCCGGTGAGGTCGCTCGCCTGGGCGCAGATGGCGCTTGATGACCTTGCCGCAATTGCCCGGCAAATCGGCCTTGCCGATACCGATGCAGCGGCGCGCGTCGTGCTGACCATCCAGCAGCGTGCGCTGCGCTTGCAGGCGTTCCCGCTATCGGGCGCACGGCTCGATCTGGGCAACACGCGCAAGCTGTCGATCGTCCGCTATCCCTATGTCATCGCGTATGACGTTGAACCCGAACGCGTCATCATTCTGCGCGTTCGCCACACGTCGCGCGATGTGGCGCCATGATGACCCGTCGCTCCACCGGCGCGCGGCGCATCGGGCTGCTCGGCGGCTCGTTCAACCCCGCGCATGACGGTCACCGCCACATCAGCATCGAGGCGCTGCGGCTGCTCGACCTCGATGAAGTGTGGTGGCTGGTCAGCCCGCAGAATCCGCTGAAGCCCGAAGCCGGCATGGCGCCGCTGGCGACGCGACTGGCATCGGCGCAGCGCGCGCGGCGGCATCCGCGCATCCGGCCGCTGGCGATCGAGGCGCAGCTCGGCACGCGCTACACCGTCGATACGGTGCGCGCGCTGCAGCGCCGCCACCCCAAAACCGACTTCATCTGGCTGATGGGCGCCGACAATCTGGGGCAATTCCATCGCTGGCGCGGCTGGCGCAAGCTGGCGCGTTGCGTCGCGATTGCTGTTTTTCCGCGTTCGGGCTATGGTAGTTCGGCTCTGACCGCGCCGGCAATGGCTTGGCTCAGGCGCCGGCGCCGCATCACCGCGGCACCGGGCCACTGGAATGACTGGGAGTTACCGGCGATTGTGATGCTCAACATCAGGCTCAGCCCGCAATCCGCGAGCCGCCTGCGTGCGCGCAATCCCGACTGGGCAAGTGCCCCGAAACCATGACCCCCGCCCCGACAATAAGGACGTTGAATTGGCTTTGAACCCCGCCACCGCGCCGCGCGCCGTGGCCGCTGACGACCCTGCGGTCGCCGCCCTGCATGCGCTGATCATGAAGGTGCTCGATGACGACCAGGCGGTCGATGTCGTGTCCATTCCGCTGCGCGGCAAGACCAGCATCGCCGACCATATGGTCATCGCCAGCGGCAAGTCGACGCGTCAGGTCGCTTCGATGGCGACGAAGATCCAGCAGCTGATCAAGACCGAACTGAAGCGCGAATCGCGCGTCGAAGGCCTGCCGACCGCCGACTGGGTGCTGATCGACGCGCAGGACGTCATCGTCCACCTGTTCCGGCCCGAAGTGCGGACGTTCTACAACCTTGAAAAGATGTGGGCGTTCGACGGCCCGTCGGGTTCGACCAGCGAACGCCGCGC
Source organism: uncultured Polymorphobacter sp. (assembly GCA_937871645.1). Taxonomy (GTDB): domain Bacteria; phylum Pseudomonadota; class Alphaproteobacteria; order Sphingomonadales; family Sphingomonadaceae; genus Polymorphobacter_A. The sequence goes on along the minus strand of CALMPZ010000058.1, from coordinate 514 downwards.
GCCGCCGAAGGTCGCTCCGGCCGAAACAACGCAAGATTGAAGCTCCACGTCATCGCGCGCGGCCGCATCGGGCGTTGCCCGGAGGCCGACCTCGTCGAACGCTACCGCAAGCGCATGACCTGGCCGATGGCGATTACCGAGCTCGATGACCGCGGCCCCGTCAAGCTGCCGGCACCGGTCACCCCGTGCGTCACCATCGTGCTCGACGAACGCGGCAAGCAGCACGGCTCGCGCGCGCTCGCCGACCAGCTGTCGCGCTGGCGCGACGCCGGCATGCGCGAGGCCCGCTTCCTGATCGGCGCCGCCGACGGCCATGACGACGACATGCGCGGCCAGGCCGACCTGCTGCTCGGCTTCGGGCTGGCAACCTGGCCGCACATGCTGGTGCGCGCCATGCTCGCCGAGCAACTGTACCGGGCGACGGCGATTATTGCCGGGCATCCGTATCACAGGGATTGAGCGCAAGAGGCAAAAAGAGCCTCCGGCGGGCCGGCCTGAGGCCTGCACCCGATTG
>CALMPZ010000057.1 GCA_937871645.1 uncultured Polymorphobacter sp. | reverse complement strand
GCATCCAGCGCAGATACGCCGATGCGGTGTCGAGGCCGGGATAAAGCTGCGCCGCGCTGACCCCCAGCGTGCTGAGGTTGTTGCCCAGCATCACACGGTACTGGAATTTTTCGGCAAACCGCCCATCCACCCAGATGCCGGTGGTATAGGATCCGCGAAAGAATTCGTCCGCCATGGGTCGGTTGTCGTTGCGCAACCAGTTCGGATAGTTGCCGGTGGTCGACCGTGTCGACGGCAGCGCATCGATGCCGGCGCCGACGAACAGCCAGTCCTTGAATTGATATCCCATCCAGCCGGCGATGACGAGTGACCCGCTGTCGCCCTGCGTGGCGTTGTTGGTCCACAGGAAGATCAGGTAACGGAAGCGCTCGTCGAACAGCCAGCCCTTGAACGTCAGATTGACCTTGTTGAGCTGGAAATCCTCGTTGAGATTGAGCGGCACGGTCTTGCCGAAATAGAATGTGTAGTCCGGGTCGAGCGCTTTCTGGTTGAGGTAGCGAAAATAGGTGACGAGCGTGACGTCGAGCTCGCCGGTATCGGTGCGCGCGACGACGAAGCCCTTGCCGGGCTCGCGCACACCCCAGGTCTTCGGCTTGAACAGATAGGCGTCATTGGTGACGTCGGCATCGCGCGCGGCGACCTTGATGGTGTCGGCAGCTGGCGCAGCGGGCGCAACTGCCGCTGCCGTTGCCGCACCGGTCACGACTGCGGGCGCTGCCGGCGCGGCGCTTGCCGTTGCCACAGGTGCAGGCTTTGGCGTGGCTGTCGGCGCCGTAGCCGGCTGGGCCGGCAGTGACGCCTGAAGCTGGTTTTCGAGCGCAATTATCTTGCCGTCAAACGTGTTCATTTGCGTGGCAAGGCTGTCGCGCATGGCGCGCAACTCCTTGATCTGCGCCTCGACACTCTGGCGGTCGGACGCCGCCGGTGCCGATTGCGCAATGGCAGGCACTGCAAATGTTGACGCCAGCAGTACCGCCAATAGCTTCACTTCGATGCCTTCACCGTGGCCACATTGGCCTTTTCCCATTTCCGCACATCAAGGCGCGCCTTGTCAAACAGGCGGTTGTAGTTGCCGATGCGCACTGCGTAGCTCGCTTCCGGTGTCAGTTGGTCGAACACCGGCTTCCACAAGTCGAACACGCGCAACTGCGTCGCCTGATCCTTGGGCGCGACATTGTCGGTGCCGAACAGGATGCGGTCCTGGTGGCGGTTGATGAAGTCCGCCGTGCGCTTGATGCTGTCGGGCGAGGCCACGGCATATTTCGCCACCTCGTCCCACGAAATATCGAGATAGACGTGGCGCATCGCCGGATTGTCGAGCAGCTTGTCCATGACATCGAGGTGCGCCAGCGAGCGTTCGCCAATTTCGCCGCCGGCACTCGCCGGCGCCGGCTTGACGACACGGCCGAGCCCGGTGTGCGCCCAGATGATCGTCGTGTTCGGATGGCGCAGCAGCAGGTCGCGCATCTGGACCAGGCTGTTCGGCAGGCTGTCGCCCTTGGCAAACGGCGCATCGATATCGTTATGCAGGATGACCACCAGCCCCGCCTCGCCGGCGAAATCAAGGATGCGGTCGAGCGCCGGATTGGTCAGGCTGGCGGGGCCGCCGGCGATTTTCGCCGAGACGAACTCCTTGTGGATCGAAAACTCGCCGATCCCCGAAAATACGCCGGGAAAGGTCGTCAGCACGCGGCGGATATGGTCGACCGCATACATGTCGGCGGGGTCGAAGCCGGTGATCATCGGGTCGAGCCGCGCGCGTTCGGCGGGTGCCAGCGACAGATACTGCATGGCAATATAGGCGTCGGTGAACGAGTAATAATAGAGCGGCGCGTCGGACTGCAGGTAATAGGTCGGCGCGAAATTGCCGGTGTTGGCGTAATCCCACTGCTGCTGCAGCGGGATGCCGAACAGCGTCGAGCGGCCGATCTTGTCGCCCATGATCGCCAGATAGTCGCGGATCGGTGTGCCCTGCTGGACATAGTTGGTCAGGTGGAAATGCGAATCGTTGAACAGCACTGACGATGACACTGGCGATGACACCGGCGCCGCCTGCAACATTGCAGGCGGCGCGAAGGCGATCAGCGCGGCGGCGGCCGCCAGGCGGCAAGCAGAGCGGAGCATGCCCGGCAGATCAACCGAACTGCGCGAGCGGGTTGGTCCCGAGCGTGTTGTTGATGTCGGTGATCGCGCGCTGGCCACGGATGCTGTTGCCCGCCGCATCGAGCTTGGTCGAGAAGGTGCCGATGCCGAACTGGCCCGGTGCCACCGCGATCAACCCTCCGCCGACGCCGCTCTTGCCCGGCAGGCCGGTGTTGAACAGCCATTTGCCGCTGTCATCATACAGCCCCGCACTTGCCATGATCGCGAGCAGTCCCGGCACATTGGCGCGGCTCATGACTTGCTTGCCGGTCACCGGATTGCGGCCGCCGAACGCCAGCGTTGCCGCCATGATACCCAGATCGTGCGAACTGACATTGATCGAGCACGCCTTGGTGTACAAGTCGGTCGCAACGCCCGGATCCATCGGGAACATGCCGTACGCCGACATCAGCTTGCCGATCGCCTGGTTGCGCTGGTTGGTGTCGGCTTCGGATTTGTAGACTTCGGCGTTCACTTCGAGCTTGCGGCCGGCCATATCCGAATGGAAGCCGATGATCTTCGCCCAGACGTCGTCGGCGGACGTGCCCTTGATGTTGCCGACCGTCGCAATCGCGCCCGGATTGACCAGCGGGTTCATTTCCTTGCCGCGGTACTGCTCGATCGCCTCGATCGAGTTGAACACGCGGCCGGTGGCATCGACGCCGACGTTGGTCAGGAAAAAGTCCTTGCCCGACTGCTCCATGACGAGCGCAGCGTTGAACACCTTCGAAATCGACTGGATCGAGAATACTTCGGTGGTGTCGCCGGCTTCGTGAACCTTGCTGTCACCCGTCACCAGCGACACGCCGAAGAACTTCGACGGCACCTTGGCGAGCGCCGGGATATAGTCGGCGTTGGCGCCTTCGTTCAGCGTCAGGTAGCGCGCATGGGCATCGCGAACTGCGCTATCGATTGCCCCTGCCGACATGCCGGATTTCGCGGCTGGTGCGGCAAATGCCAGCCCGGGCAGCTGCGTCGCTGCCGCAGCCAGTGCCAGCGTGCCGAGCAAGCCGCGCCGGCTCGTCGATGTCGCCGACTTCGTCGTTTCAAGCATTTCGTCGACAGCAATGGTCATTTCGAATTCCTCTCAAGAACGTTGCCACTGGAGAAGCTGTATTTGGCACTGAATTGGGTGCGGATATCGTCGCCGCTGGCGCCGTTGTTGTCCTCCCGCTTGCCCCACAGCAGCTCGATGCCGAACATCAACTGATCGGCGGGCGTCCACAGCAGGTTGGTCGAAGCGTATTGCCCCGACTGGTAGGCGTCGGGACCCTGGAAATCGGTGTTCCACACCTTGGTGATGCTGTAGCCAAGCGCACTGCTGAACTGCTTCGACCAGTTGTGGTCGACATATGCGGTGACGCCGAGCAAGGGCACGGCCTTTGGAACAAGACCCGTCGGCGACGATGTCGACGTCTGCGGCGCGAGATCCATGCCGCCGTCGTTCATGTAGCTGGCGATACCGTCGCCATAGACGACGCCGAGACGCAACACCGTCGAGGCGCCTGCATTGATGGCCGCGCCGGCGTTGATACCCCAGCCGAGTTTGCTGCCGCTGGGCTCGTTGTCGGGGGTGTTGACCGTATTGTAAGCGAGCTTTGTCAGCAGCCCGGACAGCTGAAAACTGCCCCAATCGCCCATCAAGCGCAGCTGTGCGGTCAAATCCGGGATCGGCGTGATGCCTTGCAGATTATTGCCGAGCGCCGGATCAAGTTCGCGGATCTGGCCGGCATCGATGTCGCTGTTGGCCTGTTCGATCGCGACGGCGAATTTGAACGTCGGGGTGTCCGTGAAGGTCACGCGCAACTGCGGGTTGCGCAGGAAAACCATGCCGGTCGGACCCCAATAGTCGATGGTGTTGGGGAACAGATCGCCATTCATGAACAGACTGTTGGTCTGGCCGGCAAGTATCGGACCCCATGACCCCCAGGCATGACGCAGCCGGAACGTCGTCTGGCCGGCATCGACGCCGACGCCGAACAGGTCGAATTCAAACTGGGTCTTGATCTCGTGGTTGCCCGCAGGCACCGCCGCCTTGACGCCGAAACGCGACTGGCGGACGCTGAGGATCGACTGCCCATTCTCGCCGTAGAGCCCGTCGACCGTCGGGATTTTCGACGGCCGCAGTGTCGCCGACCAATCGGGATTCACGCGCTTGAAGTCCTGGATATAGTCGAGCTGGGCAAAGCCATAGACCTCGAGCGACTTGCCGGTCTCGACCGTGTCCACATAGGTCGCGGCCTCATCCGACGGACCCGGCTCGGTGCTTGCCGTTGCGACGGGCTGCGTGCGCGCCGTTGCAGGCGTTCCGGACGTCGCGGCAGGTGTCCCGGCAGTCGCAGCCGCCTGTTCGGCGCCCAATTGCTGCTCAAGTGCCCGGATACGCCGGTCAAATTCGACCTTCATCGTATTCAGATCCTGAAGCTCTGCCTGGATCTTTGCGCGATCTGCCGGCGCAAGTTGCTGCGCCATGGCGGATCCCGGGAACAGGATTGCCAACAGCGGCAACAGATGCGCGTACCGCAGGCTAGTTTGGCCGACTGAAGTTTTCATTGTCTCCCCCCTGAACTGGCTTTGACAGAACCAATATTGAGCACGTGTATCGATACTAGGTCAACACCAAGGCACGCAGAATACGCATTTTCACCCATCGGGATGACGTGGCCTGAAGAAGGACCGAGCCCTGTGCGCTATCGGGCACCAACCGCGCGCAAGCCTGGTTCAACCCGGGGCGCAACCAGAGCCCGCATCGCCCGGTCGCGATCAAGCGAAGGCCGAACCGACGGCGACCAGGCCGCCACGCGGTGCAAGCGACGCACTTGGTCGCCGAGATCGGCAGTCACACCGTAGTGCACGGTGCCGAAATTGTCCCACAGCGCGACATCGCCGGGCTGCCACTGGTGGCGGACCTGCAACTCGGGAACCTTGGTCATTTCGCTGGCAATCTTGAGGATGAGTTCGCTGAGCTCGGCCGTATAGCCGTGGACGCGCTTGACATAGCCATTGCCGACAAACAGCGTCGGGCGGCCGGTGAACGGGTGGTCGATCACTGCCGGATGGGTACTCGACTCCCGCAGCCCGGCAATCTTTTCAATGGCCATCGATGCATCGCCGAAGTCGTGGCGGAGCATCAGATACAGCGTGTCATGGTCGATATCGATGTTGAGAAACAGCTGCTTGAGCGCGAACGGCAGACGGTCGAAAGCGGCAGTTGCGCTCGACCACATCGTATCGGCGCCGAACGGCACGACTTCGGCTTGCAGGATCGACATGATGTTGGGATTGGCCCGCGCCGAAACGTCATGGTGCCAGATGTCAGTGGTGGTCTTGGCCTTGTCCGACTGCAGCCGCTCGATCAGCAGCACTTCGGGATGGCCCTGGTCGGCCAGCGTCTTGCCGAAACTGTGCTTTTCCAGTTGATCGCCAAAGCGGTAGGCGACCGCCTTCATTTGGTCGAACGACAGATGCTGGCTGGGCGCGAACAGCACGCCATAGTGCCATAGCGCCGCACGCAATTCGGCCGCCGATTCATCCGTAAGCTCGGAAAGATGCAGCCCTTCGATTGTCCCGCCAATGGTCGGCGTTGCCGGACGAATACTGAAATGTTTGAATTGAGGTGCCACGTCCATGCTGCTCATCGCGTCCTCTCCCCAAGTTGCAATCAAAGTGCCGTCATTGACCTTTCCCTAGGCGCCTTTGAAGATACCCGCTTGACATTATGGGTCACAAATATGACAAATTGGGACGGAAGGACATAATTTTGCTGCACCTGTCGAGAAGCGCGACACTGGACGGCTATGCGCGCGTCACGCAGGAGCTCGGCCTCGACCCGCAGGCGCTTGTTGCCGAGGTCGGATTGCCGCCCGCATCCTTGACGGATCCCGACCTCAAAGTGCCAACGAGCGCCGTGTTGCAACTCTTCGAACTTACCGCGGCGCGGGCCGGCGTGGCGGATTTCGGGCTCCGTGTTGCGCGAACGCGGCTATTCTCCAACCTTGGTGTCATAAGTCTTGTCATGCGCGAGCAGCCGAACGTGCGCAAAGCGGTCGAGGCCTTGGCCGAACACGTCTGGGCACAGGCAGAGGGACTATCAATAGCAATTGACGACACCGACGGCGTTGTCACGCTGTCAGCAAGCATCGCCCATGCCCCGGCAACCTCTGTACGCCAGAACATCGAACTCACCCTGGCTGTTCTGCTCGGCCTTTTGCGCCGTTTCCTGGGCCCCAGATGGGTGCCGGAAATGGTGCTGTTTCGTCATCGCAAGCCGGCCAGCGTCGCGCTGCACATCTCGACTTTCGGGTGTGTGCCACTGTTCGGGCAATATCTTGATGCCATTGTGCTGCGCGCCGCCGATCTCGATGTGGAAATTGCAGGTGCAGATCCGGGCGCGGCAAGCCAGCTTGCCCGCTACCTTGAATTTGTTGCAGGCCGGCGCGAAGCCGATTTCGTTGAAAAGGTTCAGCATATTGTTGCCCTTATGCTGCCCGGGGGCGACTGCCAGGCCGCAAATGTCGCGCGCCTCCTTGGGATGGATCGCCGCACGCTGCACCGGCGGCTGGCGCACGGCGGGACCTGCTTTTCCGCACTGCTGAAGCGCGAGCGCGCCGAGCTTGCACACGCCTATATCGCTGCCGGCGACCGCTCGCTCACCGAAATTGCCGGGCTCCTCGGATTTTCGAGTCTGAGTGCGTTTTCGCGCTGGCGCCGCCAAGAGGCGCTCACGGCAATGGTTCAGGCAAAGCCAACATAACGCGACCGCTGGCTATCACGTCGTGGAAAGCGTTCGGCCGCCAGATCGTGCGGCTTGGGAGGGTCTGCCCGAGCCGTGCCGAGTTTTCCCGATGGCAACAGCTCGCACTTTCGTCGTGCTTGGTGCCCCAAACATCCAGAATACTGCAATAACCGGCCGTTGATATTCACCGGGCGGCCTTGCATTTGCAGGTCACCGACGGCTGGTCACATCGGCCAGACAAGATCGCGGCGCGCGCAGCTTTCGACGTAGAATATCACGATTGCCGCGTCGGCAGCGCGGTCGCCCGCCGCCTCGATACGCGCGTGGTGGGCGATCAGCGCGTCGGACAGCGCAGACCAGGCGGCATCGAGTTCGGTCAGCGTCAGGCCGTCGCCGACCGCGGGTGCAGCGTCGCCGAGCAGTGCCTGCATCGCGCGGATGTCGGCCACCCGCCACGCTGCCGCCTTGTCGGCCTCCTGCGCGCCAAGCACCGCGAGCAGGCCCGCGACGAGCATCTTCGAGCCGCCGAACGCGTCATGTTCGGCCGCAATTTGCCCCGCGCCAATGCCAGTCACACCGGCGCCGGTCAGTACATCGCTCAATTCGCTCATGAAAAGGCCTCCAGCTGCGCGGCGATGATGGTGTCCTGGCGCACCGCGGTGTACCAGCCCGATATGCCGAGCACCGGGTCGGTGTGGCCGCCGTCGACGAAGGTCTTGAACGCCGAGGTCCAGATCGCGCGGCCCTTGACCGAATTGAACAGCGACCACCAGCGCATCGCGCGCGGATCGATGGCCAGCCCGCTGGCGCGCTCCCAATGCGCCAGTGCGCGGTCGCGGTCGGTCATCCCGCAGACGCGGCCGGGTTCGAAATGGTCCCAGATCGGGTCGAGCGCCCAGCCGAGGTCTTCGATCGGATCGCCCAGATGCGCCA
>CALMPZ010000056.1 GCA_937871645.1 uncultured Polymorphobacter sp. | reverse complement strand
TGGACGATTATGACAAGGTTACCAAGCGCTCGCACAAGGGCGTTTCGGGGCGCATCCGGCTATTGATGGAGTTCGCCATCGCCGGTGCCGCATGTGCCTGGGTGGTCTGGTATACCGGCGACTCCACGCTGTATCTGCCGCTGCTCAAGGATGGCGGGCTGGCGCTCGGGCTGTTCTACATCGCGTTCGCGGCGTTCATTGTCGCCGGCTTCGGCAATGCCGTGAACCTCACCGACGGGCTCGACGGGCTGGCGACGATGCCGGTCATCATCGCGGCGCTGTCGCTCGGTGTCATCGCCTATCTCGCGGGCAACATCAAATTCAGCGACTATCTCGGCATCCACCATGTCGCGGGTTCGGGCGAACTGGCGATCTTCACCGCCGCGGTCATCGGTGCCTGTCTGGGCTTCCTGTGGTACAATGCGCCGCCGGCGGCGGTGTTCATGGGCGACACCGGCAGCCTCGCGCTTGGCGGCGCTCTCGGCATGGTCGCGGTGATCACGCGCCACGAAATCGTGCTGCTGCTGATCGGCGGGCTGTTCGTGCTCGAAACCGTCAGCGTCATCGTCCAGGTTGTCAGCTTCAAGACCACCGGCAAGCGCGTCTTCAAGATGGCGCCGATCCACCATCATTTCGAACACCTCGGCTGGAGCGAATCGACCGTGGTCATCCGCTTCTGGATCGTCGCGATCGTGCTGGCGCTCGGCGGTCTCGCCACGCTGAAGCTGCGGTGATCACCGCAAACGCCTTTCGCGGCAAACGCTACGCGGTCTACGGTCTGGCGCGCACCGGCAAGGCGGTCATCGCCGCGCTGGTCGCCAGCGGCGCCGATGTCGTTGCCTGGGATGACAAGCCCGCAGCGCGCGAAGGTTGCGCGGTGCCGCTGGCCGATCTGCACGACGCCAATCTGGTCGGTCTTGACGCGTTGGTGGTATCGCCGGGCGTGCCGCTGCGCACGCATCCGCTGACGCAGCGCGCCTCAGCCGCTCGCGTCAAGATCATCGGCGATATCGAACTGTTCGCGCAGGCGCGCGCCGAACTGCCGTCGCACCGCGTCGTCGGCATTACCGGCACCAACGGCAAGTCGACAACAACCGCGCTGATCCATCATCTGCTGCAAAGCGCCGGTATCGCCGCACGGCTGGGCGGCAACATCGGCTTGCCGATCATGGCGCAGGAGCCGCTCCCCGCCGGTGGCGTCTATGTGCTCGAACTGTCGTCGTACCAGCTCGATCTGACCTTCAGCCTCGACTGCGACGTCGCGGTGCTGCTCAACATCACCCCCGACCACCTCGACCGGCATGGCGACATGGCGGGATACGCCGCTGCCAAGGCGCGGCTGTTCGCGATGCAATCGGACGCGCACACCGCCGTCATCGCCGCCGAGGATGACTACACCCGCGCCGTTGCCGCCTCGGTCAGCGCAAAACTGGTCACTGTTGCCGCTGCCGACATCGGCGCCGAGCAGGCCGACTGGCCAAGCCTGCAGGGCCCGCACAATGCCCAGAATGCCGCCGCCGCGATTGCTGCGGTGCGCGCGCTGGGGCTGACCGACGCGCAGATCGCTGCCGGATTGGCGAGCTACCCCGGCCTCGAACACCGCATGGAGCGCGTGCGCGAGATGAACGGCGTGCTGTTCGTCAATGACAGCAAGGCGACCAACCCGACCTCGACGGCACCGGCGCTTGCTGCCTACCCGCGCATCCACTGGATTGCCGGCGGGCTCGCCAAGACCCCCGAACTTGACGCCTGCCTGCCGCAGCTCGGCCATGTCACCGCCGCCTATCTGATCGGCGAGGCGGCGCCGGTGTTCGCGGCAATCCTCAAGCCGCATGTGCCGGTCATCGAGGCCAGCACGCTCGAGGTCGCGACGCGCACCGCCGCAGCCGCTGCACGCCCCGGTGACACGGTGTTGCTGTCGCCGGCGTGCGCCTCGTTCGACCAGTTCAGCGACTTCGAAGCGCGCGGCCGTGCCTTCGTCAGCATTGTGGAGAGTCTGTGATGGCATCGCGCGCCGCCCCCGCCAATTCGCTGACCAACTCGCTGTCGGCAACGCTGTCGCGCAACAACCGGTCGGCGCTGGGCCGCTGGTTCTGGACGATCGATCGGCCGCTGCTGGTGATGGTGCTGCTGCTGATCGGCTGTGGTGCATTGGCGGTCGCTGCGGCCTCGCCCGCGGCCGCGCATCGCTATTCGGGCGGCAACATCGTCGTCGGCGACCTATACTACCTTAAGCGCCAGATTCTGTGGATCATTGCCGGCGTGCCGGTGATGCTGGCGGTGTCGATGCTGCCGATTGTCTGGGCGAAGCGGCTGGCGATTGGCGGCACGGTGTTTTGCATTATCGCGCTGATGCTGGTGCCGATTCTGGGCCACGAAGCCAATGGCGCAACGCGCTGGCTGCAACTGCCGGGGTTCGGGTTCCAGCCCTCCGAATTCCTCAAGCCGCTGTTCGTCGTGACCACGGCGTGGCTGCTGTCGGCGCGCATCGAAGACCCGACGATGCCGACGATGCAATTGTCGTTCCTGCTGCTGCTGATCGTCGCGGCACTGCTCGTCAAGCAGCCCGATTTCGGCCAGACTGCTTTGTTCAGCGCGGTGTGGCTGTCGCAGGCCGTGCTCGCCGGCATGGGCCTGTCGGTGATCGGCATCCTCATCGTGCTCGCCGTCGGCGGCATCGGAGTCGCCTATCTGTTCGTGCCGCACGTCACCAGCCGCATCGACCGCTTCATTACCGGCGGCGGCGACACTTACCAGATCGATCGCGCGCTCGATTGCTTCCGCGCCGGCGGCCTGTTCGGCACCGGTCCGGGCGAAGGCCGGATGAAATTCAAGCTGCCCGAACCGCACACCGATTACATTTTTTCGGTTGTCGGCGAGGAGTTCGGCGCCATCGCCTGCATGCTGCTGGCAATACTATATCTTGCGATTGTTGTGCGGGTTTTGCTACAACTGCTTGATGAGGAAGATCCCTTCATCTTTCTCGCAGCGGCGGGACTTGTGACACAATTTGGACTTCAGGCGGCGATCAATATGGCCGTGAATCTCAAGCTTCTGCCGTCCAAGGGCATGACGCTGCCGTTCATCAGCCATGGCGGGTCGTCGTATCTCGCGCTGGCGCTCGGCATGGGGCTTTTGCTGGCGTTGACGCGGCGCAATCCGTTCCTCAAGGCGTCGCCCTATGCGCGGCGCTGGCAGGCGGCGTGACGGCTGGCCGTCCCTTCGTGCTCGCCGCCGGTGGCACCGGCGGACACATGGTGCCCGCGCATGTGCTGGCGACCGAGCTGCGCGCGCGCGGCCATGCGGTCCACCTCGTCACCGATGCACGTGGCTTGCGTTTCCCCGGGCTTTTTGAAGGCTTCCCGCGCACCGTCGTTGATGCCGCGAGCACCGGCCGCAGCGGCATGCTGGCGTTGCCCAAGGTCGCCGCGAGCATCTGGCGCGGCCGCGGCACGGCGCGCCGGCTATTTGCCGACATCCGCCCGCGCGCCGTTGTCGGCTTCGGCGGCTATCCGGCGCTGCCGGGCCTGCTGGCGGCGCTGTCGATGAAGCTGCCCACCGTCATCCATGAACAGAATGCCGTGCTGGGCCGCGTCAACCGCTTCCTCGCACCGCGCGTCAACGCCGTCGCCACCAGCTATGCCAGGGTCCGCCGCCTCGCCGCCAGCTGGACGAGCAAGACCGTGCTGACCGGCAATCCGGTGCGCCCCGAAGTCATCGCCGCGCGCGCCGTGCCGTTCATCGCCGATGCGCCGCGGCTGCGATTGCTCGTCACCGGCGGCAGCCAGGGCGCCAGCATCCTGTCGCAAGTCGTCCCCGCCGCCGTTGCCGCACTGCCCGATGCCTTGCGCGCACGGCTCGATGTCGTGCACCAGGCGCGCGACGAAGACGCTGCTGCCGTCACCGCCGCCTACCGCGCCGCCGGCATCGAGCCGACGGTCGCGGGCTATTTCATCGACCTGCCCGCCGAAATCGCCGCCAGCCATGTCGTTATCGCCCGCGCCGGCGCCTCGACAGTTGCCGAACTTGCCGTCGCCGGGCGCCCGTCGATCCTCGTGCCGCTGCCGATCGCCACTGACGACCACCAGACCGACAACGCCCGCGCGCTTGCCGACCTCGGCGGCGCGCAGGTCATCGCACAGCCGGCGTTCACGCCCGCCGCCGTCAGCGCTGCGCTCGCCACCTGGCTTGGCGACCCCGAAGCCTTGGCGCGCGCTGCGGCAGGCGCCCGGCTGGCCGGCCGTCCCGATGCCGCGTCGGCGCTTGCCGATCTTGTTATTGCCGTTGCGGAGGCCGCATGAGTACCCGTCCCACCCCGCTCGTTTCGCCGGCGTTCGGCCGCCAGCTCGGCACGATCCACTTCATCGGCATCGGCGGCATCGGCATGTCGGGCATCGCCGAAGTCATGCACAATCTCGGCTTCAAGGTGCAGGGGTCGGACGTTGCCGAAGGCTATGTCGTGCAGGGCCTGCGCGACCGCGGCATCAATGTCACCATCGGTCACAAGGCCGAAAACCTCGGTGACGCCGCCGTTGTCGTGACCTCGACGGCAATCCGCCGCGATAATCCCGAAGTCGAGCGCGCGCTCGAACGCCGCATTCCCGTGGTGCGCCGCGCCGAAATGCTCGCCGAACTGATGCGGTTGAAATCCTGCGTCGCCGTCGCCGGCACGCATGGCAAGACCACCACGACCTCGATGGTCGCGGCACTGCTCGATGCCGCAGGCTTCGACCCGACGGTGATCAACGGCGGCATCATCAACAGCTACGGCTCGAACGCCCGGCTTGGCGCCGGCGAGTGGATGGTCGTTGAAGCCGATGAAAGCGACGGCAGCTTCCTGCGGCTCGGCGGCACCATCGGCGTCGTCACCAACATCGATCCCGAACACCTCGACCACTATGGCAGCTTTGACAAGGTCAAGGATGCCTTCGTCCAGTTCGTCGAGCATGTGCCGTTCTACGGCGCCGCCGTCCTGTGCATCGACCATCCCGAGGTCCAGGCGATCCTGCCGCGCGTGCAGGACCGCCGCATCGTCACCTATGGTTTCAGCGCGCAGGCCGATGTCCGCGGCGAGGCCGTGACGCCGGTGCCGGGCGGCAACCGCTTCGCCGCCGTCATCCGCAACCGCGACGGCAGTACGCGGCGCATCGACGATCTGATGCTGCCGATGCCTGGCCGCCACAATGTCCAGAATGCGCTGTCGGCGGTTGCCGTCGCGGTCGAGCTGGGGATTGCCGATGCCGATATCATCACCGGCTTCGCACGCTTCGGCGGCGTCAAGCGGCGCTTCACCAAGGTCGGCGAAGTCAGCGTCGAAGGCGGCACCGCGACGATCATCGATGACTATGGCCACCACCCGGTCGAGATCAAGGCGGTGCTCGCCGCCGCGCGCGAAGGCGCACAGGGCCGCGTCATTGCTGTCGTCCAGCCACACCGCTTCACGCGGTTGCAGTCGCTGATGGCCGAGTTCCAGACGGCGTTCAACGACGCCGACGCCGTGCTTGTTGCGCCGGTCTATACCGCCGGCGAAGCACCGATTGCCGGTGTCGACAGTGACGCACTGGCGACGGGGCTGAAGCGCGCCGGCCATCGCTCGGTCGGCACCGTAACCGGTGCCGATGATCTCGCGGTGCGTCTGGCGGCGATGATTGCCCCCAATGACATGGTCATCTGCCTCGGCGCCGGCGACATCACCAAATGGGCCGCCGGGCTGGCGGCGGCGATCAACACGGCGCGCGGTGGCGGATGAACGCCGCACCGCGCCTTGCCCACCCCGCCCTGCCGCCACTACGTGGCAGCGTTGCCGCGCATGCCAGCCTTGCCGATTTCATCTGGTTCCGCACCGGCGGCGACGCGGAGTGGCTGGTGCGCCCCGCCGATGTCGATGACCTGTCGGCGTTTCTGACGGCGTTGCCCGCAGATGTACCGGTGCTGCCCGTCGGTGTCGGCTCGAACTTGATCGTCCGCGACGGGGGTGTGTCCGGCGTGGTCGTGCGCCTGCCCAAGCGCTTTGCACAGGTCAGCGTTCACGGCGATGTCGTTACCGCGGGTGCGGCAGCAATGGGCATCACCGTCGCGAGTGGCGCGCGTGACGCTGCGCTTGCCGGCCTCGAATTCCTGCGCGGCATTCCCGGCACCGTCGGCGGTGCGGTGCGGATGAACGCCGGCGCCTATGGCCGCGAAGTCGCCGACTGCCTGATCGACGCCACCGTCGTCCACCGCGATGGCCGTGTCGAAACACTGGCGGCCGCTGCGCTGGGCTTTTCGTATCGCCATTCGGGGCTTGAAGACGGTGCCGTCGTGGTCAGCGCGCAGTTTCGTGGGGTCCACGGCGACAAGGCCGCGATCACCGCCGAAATGGAACGCATCGCCGCCGAGCGCGAGGCCTCGCAGCCGCTGCGTTCACGTACCGGCGGCTCGACGTTCAAGAACCCGCCGGGCGAGAAGGCTTGGCAGCTCGTTGACGCAGCCGGCTGCCGTGGCCTGAAGATCGGCGGCGCGCAGGTCAGCGAGAAGCACACCAACTTCCTGCTCAACACCGGCAAGGCGAGCAGCGCCGACATCGAAGCGCTGGGCGAGGAAGTCCGCGCGCGGGTCAAGTCGCAATCGGGCATTGAACTTGAGTGGGAAATCCAGCGCGTGGGTGTGAAGCAATGACGGCCCAACTGGCCAACAGCAAACTCCATGTGGCCGTGCTGATGGGCGGCTGGTCGAACGAGCGCGAAGTCTCGCTGACGTCGGGTGCTGGGATCGCTGCAGCCTTGCGCCGCATCGGCCACACGGTCACCGAAATCGACATGGATCGCGACGTCGCGTTGCGGCTGCGCGAGATCGCGCCCGATGTGGTGTTCAACGCGCTGCACGGCACGCCCGGCGAAGACGGCACGGTACAGGGCATGCTCGACCTGATGGGCCTGAAATACACGCATTCGGGGCTGACTGCGTCGGCGATTGCCATCGACAAGCAGTTGACCAAGGCGATCCTTGCGCCGCTGGGCATCCGCATGCCCGGTGGCCATGTCGTCAAATCGGCATCGCTGCACGACGGCGACCCGCTGCCGCGCCCCTATGTATTGAAGCCGGTCAACGAAGGCTCGTCGGTCGGCGTTGCCATCGTCACCGATGCGTCGAACTACGGCAATCCCATTGCACGCAGTGCCGAAGGCCCGTGGCAGCAGTTCGACGAACTGCTCGCCGAGCCGTTCATCGCCGGCAAGGAGTTGACTGTCGCGGTGCTCGACGGTGAAGCACTGGCGGTCACCGAGCTGATCCCGACGCAAGGGTTCTACGACTATGACGCCAAATACACCGACGGGCTGACCGTCCACCAATGCCCTGCCGACCTGCCCGCCGACGTGACGCGCGCGGCGATGGACATGGCGCTCGCCGCGCACAACGCGCTGGGTTGCAAGGGCGCGACGCGGTCGGACTTCCGCTATGATCCGGCGCAGGGGCTGGCCGGACTGTACCTGCTTGAGGTCAACACCCAGCCGGGGATGACGCCGCTCAGCCTGGTGCCCGAGCAGGCGAAGCACTGCGGCATCGACTATGACGCGCTGGTGGCGCGCATTGTTGCGAGTGCGCTGGCATGAGCAGCGTCGCCCTCAAGCGCGGCGAAGTCCGCAAGCGCCCCGCCGCGCGGCGCCCGGCGCCGCAGCCGTCGGTGCGGCGCATCGCGGTGCCAATTTCGGCGGCAGTGCTGCGGCGTAACGCCATTGCGGCGTTCGCCGTGCTGGCGCTGGCGGCGGGCGTGGTGGTCATCACCTTGCTCGGGCTGCCACAGCAATGGTGGATGGCAACCGCGCAGGCCGCAGGCCGTGCCGGCTTCGAAGTCAAGCATGTCGAAGTGTCGGGCGTTCAAAAGGCGCCCAAGCTGAAAATCTATGCCGCAACGCTCGACGGGCCGACCAATTCGATGCTGCTTGTCGATCTTGATGCAACACGCGACCGGCTGCGCGCACTGCCCTGGGTTGCCGACGCCAGCGTGGCACGCCGCCTGCCCGATACGCTGCGCGTGACGATCGTCGAACGCGCGCCGATGGCGCTGTGGCAGTACAAGCATCAACTTGCCGTCATCGACAAGAGCGGCAGGAAGCTGACTGACGAGAATCTCATCGACTATGCCAAGCTGCCGCTGGTCGTCGGACCTGGTGCCAATGCCCAGGCGCATGACCTGCTGGAGCTGCTCGCCACCGAGCCCGACATCGCCGACAAGGTCGATGCCGCGACGTTCGTCGGCACTCGCCGCTGGGATGTGCGCTTCAAGTCGGGCGAGACGCTGG
>CALMPZ010000055.1 GCA_937871645.1 uncultured Polymorphobacter sp. | reverse complement strand
CATGTCGGCGAGCTTGAACTGCGTCGCCTGGAAGTCGACGATTGCCTTGCCGAACTGGTTGCGCGTGCGGGTGTAGGCAATGGCATCGTCGAGCGCGCGCTGGGCGCCGCCGAGCGAGCAGGCGCCGATGTTGAGGCGGCCGCCGTCGAGCCCCGACATGGCAATCTTGAAGCCCCCGCCTTCGGCGCCGAGCCGGTTGGCGACGGGGACGCGGGCGTTGTCGAAATTGACGACTGCGGTCGGCTGGTTGCGCCAGCCCATCTTGTGCTCGTTGGCGCCGAAACTGACGCCCGGCGTGTCCTTGTCGATGACGAGGCACGAGACGCCGCGCGGGCCGTCCTCGCCGGTGCGCACCATCGTCACATAGACTTCGTTGACGCCCGCGCCCGAAATGAACGCCTTGCTGCCGTTGACGACGTAGTGGTCGCCGTCCCGCACCGCGCGGGTCCGCAAGGCCGCAGCGTCCGATCCCGAGCCCGGCTCGGTCAGGCAGTAGCTGGCGATGCGCGTCATCGGCACGAGGTCGGGCAGATAGCGCGCCTTGACGTCGGGCTCGCCGTAGCAATCGATCATCCACGACGCCATGTTGTGGATCGAAATGAACGCCGAAAAGCTCGGGCAGCCATAGGCCATGGCTTCCATGATCAACGCGGCTTCCATGCGGCCGAGTCCGATGCCGCCCGCTTCTTCGGAGATATAGATACTGCCGAAGCCCAGCCCCGCCGCCTCGACGATGGTGTCGCGCGGGAACTCGCTGCGCTGGTCCCAGCCGGCGGCGAACGGCACGACGCGGTCGGCGGTGAAACGGCGCGCCGTTTCCTGGATGCTGCGCTGGTCTTCGGTCAGATCGAATTGCATTTCGTAACGCCCTGAGCTCGTAGGTCTAGTTCTTGATTTGCGGCGGCGGCAGCACGCACTGGCCGGTGCGGAACAGTGCCCATTCCTCGCAGGCGCTGCCATCCTTGCGGTGGCAGATGCCGGTGATGTTGCCCGCCACATCGGGCACCATCTTGATGGTACCGCCGTCCTTGGCGCAGGCGACGCTCGCCGGATTGGCGAGCGTCGTTGTTGCGGTGGGCGGTGCTGCCGGCGGCGGCGTCGCGGCGACGCTGCCGACCACCACTGCCAGCAGCAACAGCATCACAGCTTGACCAGCATCTTGCCGGTGTTGGCGCCCGAAAACAGCCCGAGAAAGGCATCGCCGGCATGGTCGATGCCTTCGAAGACGGTTTCTTCCCACTTGATCTTGCCGCCCGCAATCCAGCCAGCCATCTCGGCGGCGAACTCGGCGCGTTTGCCGGCAAACTGCGTGCTGATGAAGCCCTGGATCTTCAGGCTCTTGCCGACGACCATCATGATGTTGCGCGGGCCGGGCGACGGCGCAGTGGCGTTATAGTCGGCGATCATGCCGCATTCGACAAGGCGCGCGAACGGCTTGGCGACTTCGATGGCGACTTCCAGATGCTCGCCGCCGACATTGTCGAAATAGACGTCGATGCCCTTGGGCGCCGCAGCCTTGACCGCTTCGAGCAGGTTGCCGCAGGTCTTGTAGTTGATGACGTGATCGATGCCGAGCGACTTGAGCCAGGCACATTTGGCGTCGGTACCGGCGCTGGCGACGACAGTGCAGCCCTTGATCTTGGCAATCTGCGCGACCAGCGAGCCGACGGCGCCGGCGGCGCCCGACACGAACACCGTGTCACCGGCCTTGGGCTGGCCGACATCGAGCAGCCCGCCCCAAGCCGTCAGCCCCGGCATGCCCATGACGCCGAGGTAGGCCTGCGCCGGCACCCCGGCGATGACCGGCAGCTTTTCGAGCGCGGCGGCGGGCGCGACGAACGCCGTGCGCCAGCCGAAGAACGACAGCACCAGGTCGCCGGCCTTGAAGCCCGGATCGTTCGATTCGAGCACTTCGCCGACGGCGCCACCCTGCAGCACCTCACCGACCTGGAATGGCGGCACATAGCTTTCGCGGTCGTACATGCGGCCGCGCATATAGGGATCGACCGACATCCAGCGGTTGGCAACGAGCACCTGGCCCGGGCCGGGCGCGGCGAGCGTGACATCGGCGACGGCAAAATTTGCGGCAGTCGGCAGCCCGACGGGACGGCTGGCCAGACGGACTTCGCGCGAAACGGTCATGTTGATGTCTCCCAAGGTTTGTACGCCAGCGCGTATCAGTCCGCGGGGGCTTCCTCAAAGGGAATCTCGCCGAGCGCATCGGGCACGAAGACGCTGCCGGGCCGGAACAGCCGGTCGACGCCCGAAAGCTGGTCGCCGCTGACCAGTTGCAGCGCCAGCCGTTCGGCGTCGCGGCTGCGGAATTCGGCCTCGATCGCCGCGATGGTTTCGGAATCAGTATCGAGCGCAGCGAGCGCGGCACGGCCGAGCGCGATGCTGCCATCGAACATCTCGCGCACCGCGACCGTGACATCGGCACGCCGCAAATCGAGCAGGTGGATGCGGTCATAGGCGCGCGCGACGATTTCGAGCTGCGGGAACGCCGCGCGGATCGGCCCGAGCACGGTTTCGGGGTCCCATTTGCCGTCGATCGCGAACACCAGCAGCCGGGCATCGGCAGCCCCGGCGGCGCGCAGGATATCGACGCGGCGGCCATCGCCGAAATAGACGCGGTTGCCGAACAATTTGCTGACGTCGATGATTTCGGGATCATTGTCGATCGCCAGCACATCGGCACCGCGCGCCAGCAGCATCTGCGCGACGCCCTGCCCGACGCGGCCGGTGCCGACCAGCAGCACGCGGCCGACGCTGCTGTCGGCGTTTTCGCGCGGTGCCGCGTCAGGGCCGTCGAGATCGGTGCGCGGCGCTGGTGCCGGGTTGAACTTCGCCGCCAGCCGGATCAGCAGCGGCGTCAGCACCATGGTGATCGTCACCACCGCGCTGAACAGTGCCGCCGCCTGCGCTTCGATGAGCAGGCCGCGCTGGGCACTGGCGAACAGCACAAAGCCGAATTCGCCGCCCTGCGCGAGCAGCAGGCCCATCTGGAAGGCGCGCAGCCAGCTGCTGCCGAAGGCGCGCGCCAGCAGCCCGATGACCAACGTCTTGGTAGCCAGCACGGCGATGACCAGCGCGATGACCAGCGGCCATTGGTCGCGGATGATGCTGAAATCGAGCAGCGCCCCGACCGAAGCGAAAAACAGCCCCATCAACAGCCCGCGGAACGGTTCGATATCGGCTTCGAGCGCGTGGCGGTACGGCGAATCCGCCAGGATGACGCCGGCGACGAATGCGCCGAGTGCCATCGACAGCCCGAGGCTGGCCATCAGCAGCGCGGCGGCGAGCACGGTCAGCAACGCGGCGGCGGTGAACGCCTCGCGCGCGCCGAACAGCGCGAGCTGGCGCAGGCCCGGCCGCAGCAGGAAGCGCCCGCCGAGCACCAGCACGGCAATCGCCCCGACCGTCGCCAGCGCCTGCAACCAGCCCGGCATCGCATCGGGGTCGGGCACCCGCGACAGCGCCGCGACCACCGTCAGCAGCGGCACGATCGCCAGATCCTGGAACAGCAGCATCGAGAAGGCACGCTCGCCGAACGGCGTGTTGGTCAAGTCGCGTTCCTCCAGCAACTGCATGACCAGTGCCGTCGACGACAGCCCGAGCGGCAGCCCGACGACCAGCGCCGCCTGCCAGCTCATCGATGTCAGCACCAGCAGCACACCGGTCAGCGCCAGCCCGCACAGCGCGACCTGTAGTAGCCCGAGCCCGAAAATGTCGCGCCGCAGCGCCCACAGCCGCGACGGCTTGAGTTCGAGCCCGATGATGAACATCAGCAGCACGATGCCGAATTCGGCGAGCCGCGAGGTCTGTTCGGGATCATCGAGCAGCCCGAGCACCGACGGCCCAAGCAAGATGCCGGCGCCGAGATAGCCAAGCACCGCGCCGAGCTTGAAGCGCACGAACAGCGGCACCATCACCACCGCCGCCGCCAGATAGCCGACGGTTTCGATCAGATAGCCCGAGCCGCCCTCGGTCATGCCGCCGCCGCGCGGGCGGCGAGCGCTGCCGCTTCG
>CALMPZ010000054.1 GCA_937871645.1 uncultured Polymorphobacter sp. | reverse complement strand
CCCGGCAAACTGACCGCCGGCATCGGCTGGCCGATCAGCTTCGAGGTCACGGTGACGCGCGTTTCGCGGCCGAGCTGGCTGCCGACAAACACCACGAACACCGCGAACAGCAGCAGCGGGCCATAGATCGCCAGCCGCGTCAGCCAGCTGCGTGCGGGGGGGGTAGGAGCATCGGTCATGCCGCCACCAATGCGCCCACTGGCTCTGCCGCGCTGCGTCGCGCACTGGCACGCGCCGTCATCGACAGCCCGCCGCCGAGCGCCATGATCAGCCCGCCCGCCCAGATCCAGACGACGAACGGCTTCCACCAGACATGCAGCTGCCAGCGCCCCGAACCGTCGGGCTTGCCAAGCACGGCGTACAAGTCACCGTTGAGGCGCGTGTGGATTGCGGCCTCTGTGGTGTCCATCATCGGCGACGTGTAGAGCCGCGCCTGCGGGTGCAGCACGGTGACCGGCTTGCCGGCGCGCGACACGTCGAGCGTGGCCTCCAGTGCAGTCCAGTTGGCACCCGCGACGGGGGCGACATCAACCAGCTTCATCGTGTAGCCCGCGACTTCGGCGCTTTCGCCGAGCCGCAAATTGACCAGCAATTCGCGGGTTAGCGCGCCGCTCGCGGTGATGCCGAACAGCGTGATCGCGACGCCGAGATGCGCCAGCGCCATGCCCCAGGTGGCACGCGGCGTGCGCCACGGCAGCCGGCCCCACAGGATGGCGAGCGTCGCGACGCCAAGCCATGCCGACAGCGCAAAGCCGATCAGTGAAAACACTGCGCGCACATCCCAGACCGCGACGGCAAACGCCACCAGACCGACAGCGAACAGCGCCGGAACGGCCAGCTTGCGCGCCAGCTTGTCGGTGCGCGCCGCGCCCCAGCCGAGGAACGGCCCGATCGCCATCAGCAGCACCAGCGGGATCATCAACGGCCCGAAGGTGGCGTTGAAATACGGCGGCCCGACCGAAATCGGGCCGGCCCCCATGACATCGACGAGCAGCGGATAGCCCGAGCCGACGAACACCACGCCCAGACCCGCCGCGAGCAGCAGATTGTTGGCGACCAGCGCACCTTCGCGGCTGACGGGGGCAAAGCCTTCGCCGACCGCGACGGTCGAGGCGCGCAGGCCGTAGAGCAGCAGCGCGCCGCCAATATACAGCGCCAGCAGCACCAGCAGAAACGCGCCGCGCGCCGGATCGACGGCGAAGGCGTGGACCGAGGTCAGCAACCCCGAACGCACTACGAACGTGCCGATCATCGACAGCGAAAAGCCGATGACGGCGAGCAGGATGGTCCAGTTGCGCAGCGCGTCGCGTTTGGCCAGCACCGCCACCGAATGCAGCAGCGCGGTCGCGGCAAGCCACGGCATCAGCGAAGCGTTTTCGACCGGGTCCCAGAACCAGTAGCCGCCCCAGCCGAGCTCGTAATAGGCCCACCAACTGCCGAGCGTGATGCCGCACCCCAGCGCCGCCCACGCTGCCAGCACCCAGGGCCGCACCGCCGCTGCCCAGGCCGGGCCGACACGGCGTTCGAGCAAGGCCGCAACGGCAAACGCGAACGCCACCGACAGCCCGACGTAGCCGGCGTAGAGCATCGGCGGGTGGAACGCGAGGCCGGGATCCTGCAGCAACGGGTTGAGGCCGTTGCCCTGTGTCGGCGCAACGCCCAACCGCTCGAACGGGTTCGAGGCCGCAAGCAGGAAGGCGTAAAAGCCCAGTGCGATCAGCCCCTGCATCGACAGGACGAGCGCGCGGAAGCGGTCACCGAGCGGGCTGTCGGCGAGCGAGACCGCGGCGCCTGCCACGGCCATCACCAGAATCCACAGCAGCATCGAGCCTTCGTGATTGCCCCAGACGCCGCTCAGTTTGTAGAGCATCGGCTTCATCGTGTGGCTGTTGGTGGCGACGAGCTTGACCGAAAAGTCGCTAGTCGCGAACGCCCACACCAGCGATCCGAACGCCAGGCTGACGAGCAGCGCCTGCGCCAGTGCGGCCGGCACCGCGAGGCCGGTCCAGCGCTCGGCATCACCCACGGGCGCACGCAGCCACGGGGCAAGCGCCTGCAACAGCGCGAACGCCGCCGCCAGCCACAGCGCCGCGTGACCCAATTCTACAATCACAGGGAGTCCACGATCATGAAGTAACCTTGCCTTGCACCTTGTGCAGCGAACCCTCGACTTCGGGCGGCATGTAGTTCTCGTCGTGCTTGGCGAGCACGCTGGTCGCGATGAAGGTGCCTTGCGCGTCGAAATGGCCTTCGGTGATGACGCCCTGGCCTTCGCGGAACAGGTCGGGGACAATGCCGGTGTAGCGCACCGGCACGTCGCGGGCGTTATCGGTGACGCGGAACGCCAGCGTCAGCCCATCGGGCAGGCGCTGGACGCTGCCCTTTTGCACTAGCCCGCCGAGCCGGATGGCTTCGCCGGGCGCCGGCGCCTTGGCGAACACGTCGCTGGGGGCGTAGAAATAGGTCGCGCTGCTACCCAAGGCCGAGATGCCCAGTGCCAGCGCGCCGGCCATCGCCGCGAGCGCCAGTGCCAGCAGCACGAGGCGCTGGTGCTTGGGTTTCATCGGGGCTTTGGTTGCGTTCAACGTCGGCGCTCCGTCTTGAGCTTTTCCGCGGCCGCCTCGGCGCGCCGCATCGACACCCAGCTTTGCAGCAGGATGGCCAGCAAGCCGCCGACGGTCACAGCATAGGCCGGGATGATGAATGCGGCGTGAGTCATGTGTACGCTGCCGCAATCCGCCGTGACCGCGCCGCCACGGCTTGCTGCGCGAGCGCGGCGCGCATCCGCATCAGCACGATGGCGCCGAACAACAAGCTGAAACCTGCGACCGACAGCAGCACCGGCAACAGCACTTCGCGCGCAATCGATGATGACGCACCGGCGCCCGACAGCCGGATCGACGAGCCCTGGTGCAGCGTGTTCCACCATTCGACCGAATATTTGATGATCGGCAGATTGATGACGCCGACGATCGCGAGGATCGATGCCGCCTTGCCGCCACCGCGCTCGGCCTCGGCACTGCTCAATGCCAGATAGCCGAGATAGAGGAACAGCAGCACCAGCATCGAGGTCAGCCGCGCGTCCCACACCCAGTACGTGCCCCAGGTCGGCTTGCCCCACAGCGCCCCCGAAATCAGGCAGATCGCGGTGAACGCCGCGCCGACAGGTGCAATGGCGCGCGCAGCGATTTCGGCGAGCGGATGCCGCCAGACCAGCGCGACGGCGGACGCGACTGCCAGCCCCAGATAGCCACCGCTGCCCAGCCACGCGGCGGGCACATGGACATACATGATGCGGACGCTTTCGCCTTGCTGATAGTCGGGCGGGCTGTCGAACAGCCCGATCCACAGCCCGGCCGCGGTCAGCCCCAGCCCGAGCAATGTCAGCGGCAGCGTCAGCACGCGGGCGATACGCAGGAAACGGGCAGGGTTGGCAAAACGGTGCATGGTCGGCGCCGCTCTAGCACCAAAGCCGGGGCGATTGCAGCATCATTCCATACCGCTGCGCAATGCCGCAGCTGCGGCAAACGGCGTCACCGCGACGATGACCAAGGTCGCCGCGCCGAGCAGCTGCAACCCGCCCGGCTGGCCAACGCCGACGCCGAAAATCAGCACCGGCAGCGCGAGCGGCAGCACGATGAGACCCGCGAGTGCGCCGCCACCGCGCAGGCCGGCGGTCAGGCAGGCGGCGAGCAGCGCCAGTGCGGCAAGCGCGGGGGTGCCGATCAACAGGCCGAGCGCCAGCGGGGCCAGCGCCGGCGTGCCGAGCAGCACGCCCGCCACCGGCAGCGCGACGAGCAACGGCAATGCAAAGCTCAGCCAGTGCGCGACCAGCCGTGCCGCCGCAAAGGTTTCGAGCGCCAGCCCGCGCGTGACGAGCTGGTCGAGCGTGCCGTCGGCGACATCGGGGGCGACCAAAGTTTCGACCGGCAGCAGCGCGGCGAGCAGTGCCGCCACCCACAAAACGCCGGGCGCAATCGCCAGCAGCAGCTTGGCATCGGGGCCGACCGCGAACGGGAAAAGTGCGGCGGCGAGCACGAAGAACACCACCGGCAGTGCCAGCGCGGCCGGGCGGCGCAAGGCGAGAGCAAGGTCGCGGCGGACGAGCAGCCAGAACATCAGGCGAGCACCAGCTGGTCGAGTACCAGTTTCTGGGGCGCGTCGAGCCCGATGTCGCCATGCGTCGCGGCGATGACCAGCCCGCCAGCGGCGCGGTGGGCGCGCATCGCCGCCGCCAGTCGCTCGAGTGACGCCGCGTCCAGCCCGACACCGGGCTCATCGAGCAACCACAGCTCGGCGCCCGAGGCATGCGCGCGCGCCAGCACCGCACGGTGCTTCTGGCCGCTCGACAGTACGCCGACCGGCAGCTCGGCGAGCGGCAACAGGTCGAACGCCGCCAGCGCCGCATCAACCGCCGCCGCATCGCGCCCATCCAGCCGCGCCCAGTGCGTCAGTTCGTCGCGCAGCCGCATATTGGGTTTGAGCGCCAGTTCATGCCCGGCCCAGCCGATGCGAAACGGGTTGTCGATGCGGCCCCCGGCCGGGCGCAGCAAACCCGCCAGCAGGCGCAAAAGGCTCGATTTTCCAGCGCCGTTGCGGCCTTCGATCTGCACTGCGCCGCCACGCTCGACACGCAGGCCCAGCCCCTCGAACAGCAGCCGGCCACCGCGCGCGCAGGCCAGCTTTTCGACAATCAACGCGGGTGCGGTGTTCATCGTCGCTGCATAGCCGCTCTCGCGCCGCACCGCAAAACCGGCTAGAGCGCGGGGCATGACGACCAAACCCAAACCCTCGCCACTCGCCAAGTTCGTGCTCGATTTCGCGCCGCTGTTGGTGTTCTTCGCCGCCAACAAGCTCGCCGCCATTTTCGTCGCGACCTTCGCCACGATGGCGGTGACGCTGCTGGTGATGCTGGTGTCGCATTTCCGCTACGGCCGCATCCAGCCGATGCAATGGGTCGTCGGTGTCATGGTGTTCGTCTTCGGCACCGCGACGCTGGTGCTGCATGACCCCAACTTCATCAAGATCAAGCTGACCGTCATCTACCTGCTGTTCGCCAGCGTCCTGCTGTTCGGCAAGCTCACCCATCGCCCGCTGCTCAAGATGGCATTCGGCGAGGCGTTCCCGGCGCTTGATTCCGATGGCTGGCGCAAGCTGACGCGCAACTGGATCATCTTCTGCCTCGCACTCGCCGGCATGAACGAGGTGCTGCGACGCACGCTGACCACTGATCAATGGGTCGATTTCAAGGTCTGGGGGGTGACGGCGATCACCTTCATCTTCGCGCTGGCGCAGGCGCCGATCCTGTCGCGGCATGCGGAGGATAAGACGCCCAAGGTTTAAGGGCCTCCGGCGGGCAGGGCTGAGCCCTGCACCCGACTGTTTAGAGGGGTTAAATCTGGTCAGTCTTTACGGGTGTGGGGATATTTTACATCCCCACACAAATATCATTATATATCAACTATTTAGTTGAAATTTTCGGCCGCAAAGTCCCAATTTACCAGCGATTTCAGGTACGCTGCGACATAATCCGGGCGCTTGTTCTGGTAATCGAGATAATAGGCGTGCTCCCAGACATCGAGCGTCAGCAGCGGCGTCTGGCCGTGCACCAGCGGCGTGTCGGCGTCGTGCGTGGTGGTAATCGCCAGCTTGCCACCGTCCGCCACAAGCCACGTCCAGCCACTGCCGAAATGGCCGGTCGCGGCTTTGGTGAAGGCCTCGTCGAACGCCGCCTGGCTGCCGAAGTCGCGGGTGATCGCCTCGGCCAGCTTGCCGGTCGGCGCGCCGCCGCCACCGGGCGTCATCGAATGCCATAGAAAGTGGTGGTTCCACGCCTGCGCGGCGTTGTTGAACAGGCCGGTGTCCTTGCTCGCATGCGCGGCCGCGATGATCGCCGGCAAATCCTTGTCGGCAAGCGGCGTGCCGGCAATGGCCGCATTGGTCTTGTCGACATAGGCCTTGTGATGCTTGCCGTGGTGAAACTGCAGCGTCTTCGCCGAGATGTGTGGCGCGAGCGCGTCATCAGCATAGGGCAAGGGGGGAAGCGTAAGCGGCATGGTGCGGTCTCCGATGGTTGAACATGGGCGTAACGCCTCAAAACTGAATGCGATCCTTTCGTGGGGGGGGTGGCTTGATATGAGAACATTGAGCCGCTGCCACTTTCGCGGACACGCGGCTTCACTCTACAAGACCATGAACCATGGTGCGACGATTGAAAATTGATCTTGTCGGCCCTTTGAATTGCGCAGAAGCAGATGGTTCTGCGGGCTGAAGAATAATGCGGAAAGGGGCACAAATGCTGCTTAGAGTTCGTGTAGTCGCCATTGTGACCCTCTCCACGCTTGTCCTGCCCCTTAAGGCGACTGCTGGGCCGTACGAACAAGGTATAGCTGCTCTTGGGGCCGGGGATTATGCAGCAGCTTTGGCTCAGCTTCGGCCGCTTGCCGCGGCTGGCAACGCGCGTGCGCAGTCTCTAATGGGACTCCTGTATATGAGTGGGCGTGGCGTACGAAAGAATGATATTGAGGCCGCAAAATGGTACCAAATGGCAGCAGATCAAGGTGACACTTCGGCGCAGTATAATCTTAGTGAAATGTACAGCGAAGGTCGCGGAGTACCAAAAAATACGGCCGAATCAGTCAGACTATTAAGGGCTGCTGCAGATCGTGGAAACGTTAAGGCGCAGCTATCTCTAGCTTTCAAGTATAGTGGCGGCGTGGGTGTTGACAAGAACGACGCTGAAGCGGCGCATTGGTACCAAATGGCCGCCAATCAGGGAGACGGTACAGCACAGCTCAATCTTGGAATCATGCGGCGACGGGGGGAAGGTGGACACAAGGATGCCGCCGAAGCCGTCCGCTTGTTCCGGTTGGCTGCCGATCAAGGTGGGGCTAGGGCGCAAGCAAACCTCGGGATCATGTATGAGCACGGCGAGGGTGTCGCGAAGGACCTCTCTGAAGCAGTCCGCTGGTACCGCCTTGCAGTTGGTCATGGAGAGGCTCTAGCGCAGCTCAATCTTGGTGCAATGTACACTAGAGGCGAAGGTGTTCCCAAAGACGCCATAGAAGCGCTCCGACTGTTCGGCCTCGCCGCTGACCAAGGCAATGCTACCGCGCAACTTAACCTAGGCATGATGTACGGCAGCGGCCAGGGAGTTCCTAAGAACGATGGCGAAGCACTTCGTTTTTATCGACTCGCTGCGGCTAATGGAAATTCCAGAGGTTTTGCAAAAATTGGTCTAGCCTACTACGAGGGGGCTGGTGTTCCCAAAAATGATATTCAAGCATATTCGTGGCTTTCTCTCGCAGCATCTGCAGGTGACGAGAATTCCAGAAATGTCTTAAATTTAATATCATCAGATATGAATAAGGAGCAGATCTCAATTGCACAGTCCATTGCCTCACGGTGCTACAAATCAGACTATAGAGATTGCGAATAACACATCAAAAATTCCATCCAGATGCTCGTCGGCCACTTTCGCGTAAACTTTGCATCTGGGTCCATGCCGCGTCATGTCCCTTGTCGCTCTCACTCTCCCCTGCCCCCATTCGAGAAGGGGAGTGAAATCAATCGGGTGCAGGCCTCAGGCCTGCCCGCCGGAGGCGCTTTCTAAAGCATTCCATGCCGCTTCAGCGCATGCCGCAACTGGTCATAGCTCAGCGCCAGTGCGGCGGCGGTAGCGCGCTGGTTGTGGCGGTTGCGCGCCATTGTTTCGGTCAGGATGTCGTGTTCGTATTTGTTGATCGCGGCGCGCAGGTCGGGGACGGTCAGCGACGGCGCGGCGGGGAGCACGTCGGTGGTCGCCGCGACATCGGTGGTCGGGTCGATCTTGGCGGGAGCGGGGGCGGCCGGCAATTCGGTGCGCGTGGTCAGCGATTCGGTCGGGCGCCACGGCGAATCGAAGGCATCGAAGACGATGGCGCCGATCGGCACTTCGGCGTCGCCCCAGCGGTAGAGCGAGCGTTCGACGACGTTTTTGAGCTCGCGGACGTTGCCGGGCCAGGGGTAGTTGGCCAGTGCGGTGGTCGAGGCCGGGGTGAAGCCAGGGAAGCCGCTCCAGCCGAGTTCGACCGCCATGCGGCGCGCGAAATGGTTCGACAGCAGCGCGATGTCTTCCTTGCGGGCGCGCAGCGGCGGCAGCGTGACGACTTCGAAACTCAGCCGATCGAGCAGGTCGGCGCGGAAGCGGTTGGCGTGCGCGAGCGCGGGCAGGTCTTCGTTGGTGGCGCCGACGACGCGCACATCGACCGAAATCGGCCGGTTCGAGCCGAGCCGCGTCAGTTCGCCATATTCGACGACGCGCAGCAGGCGTTCCTGCGCGCCGGCCGACAGCGTGGCGATTTCATCGAGGAACAGCGTGCCGCCATCGGCATCCTCGAAGCGGCCGGCGCGCGCGCGGGTGGCGCCGGTGAAGGCGCCCGATTCGTAACCGAACAGTTCGGCGTCGATCAGGTTCTCGGGCAGCGCGGCGCAATTCAGCGTCACCAGCGGCCCGCCCCAGCGTGGGCTTAGGCGGTGCAGGCGCTCGGCGATCAGCTCCTTGCCGGTGCCGCGTTCGCCGATGACCAGCACCGGACGGTTGAGCGCGGCGGCGAGGCTGGCGCGTTCGACGGCATCGAGAAAGCTCGGCGATTGGCCGACAAGTGTGGCGGGCGCTTGCATTCCCAATGTTTAGCGGAATTTCCCAATATTCAGCAAGGGTTCATCTACAAAATTTGCCCGGAAAATGATAAAATCGTTCAATTTCAATGTGATATTTTTCCGCACAAAGTTGGCACGCTCCATGCATTGCACTTGGCATGAGCCGCCAAGCAGCGGCCGCAAAGTTCAAGGAGAAGACCAATGACCACCCGCTTCCAGCAATTGACCCGCAGCCTCGTTGGCGTCGTCGGCGCCGTGCTGCTCGCCACCACCTGCCTCGTCGCCGCCACCGGCCCGGCGCAGGTTGCGACCGCCCAGACTTCGGGCCAACCTTCAGCTTCGGTGTACCTGGCCGCCTGATCCGCCAAGGGTATAGCGATCAGGCCGGGGCGGCTCCCTCACCCCCCCCTCACGCCCCGGCCTGCCACCTTTTCTAGTAACCGGAGTACCGCAATGGGCATTTTCTCCCGCACCCGCGACATCATCGCCGCCAACATGACCGAGCTGCTCGACAAGTCGGAAGACCCGTCGAAGCTGATCCGCATGATCATCATGGAGATGGAGGAAACGCTCGTCGAAGTCCGTTCGGGCGCGGCGCGCACGATCGCCGACCAGAAGGAAATGCGCCGCGCCGTCGCCCGCGCCGAAGCCGCGCAGGAAAGCTGGGCCGAAAAGGCCGAGCTGGCGCTGTCGAAGGGCCGCGAAGACCTCGCGACCGCGGCGCTGGTCGAACGTGCCAAGGCGCGCAACTTCGCCGAAAGCACGCTGCAGGATGTCATCGCGCTCGACGAACATCTGTCGGCAAACGAGGAAGACATCCGCAAGCTTGAAGCCAAGTTGCGTGAAGCCCGCCAGCGCCAGAACGCGCTGCTCGCCCGCATCGAAAGCGCCGACAGCCGCAGCAAGATGCGCGCCATGTACAAGGGCCCGCGCATCGAGGATGCCTTCGCCAAGTTCGAAATCATCGAACGCCGCGCCGACATGGCCGAAGGCCGCGCCGATGCGCTGTCGCTCGGCGGGCCGCTGGCCAGCCTCGAGGATGAGATCGCCGGGCTGCGCACCGATGACGGTGTTGCTGCCGAACTCGCCGAAATGAAGGCCCGTTTGGCCGCCAACACCAAGAACGAGGGCTAAGTCATGGAAGAGTTCATGGTTCCCATCATCATCGTCCCGACTGTCGTCATCGGGCTGCCCTGGCTGATCCTGCACTATGTGACGCAGTGGAAGCGCGCCAAGGGCCTGACCGCCGAGGACGAGAATCTGCTCGACGACCTGCACGAAACCGCACGTCGGCTTGATGACCGGCTCGAATCGATCGAGCGCATCATGACCGCCGACCACCCCGGCTGGAAGGAGCGCGCCACCAGCATCAGCGACCGTTCGGGTCGCGAGCTGCCGCGCCACTGACCGCCGACCAAGGAGCCATTGCCATGAACGAACTGTCAAAATCCTTCGCGCTCGACAAGTCCAACGCGCGTTTCCTCGGCGTCTGTGCCGGCATCGCCAACTACACCGGCTGGGATGTGACCTGGGTCCGCGTCGCCACCGCAGTGCTGACGCTGGCGGGCTTCGGATCGGTGCTGCTGATGTACTTCGTCGTTGCCTGGCTTGCGGCCAACCGCCGACCGACTCCGCCTCACCACACGGACCAC
>CALMPZ010000053.1 GCA_937871645.1 uncultured Polymorphobacter sp. | reverse complement strand
TCAAAGCGGCGCGCTAACGCGCCAGCACCGCCGCCGCCTCGTCGGCCATTGCCTCGAGCAACGCGCGGTCCATGCCGGCACGCGCGCGCACCGCAAGGCTGTGGATCGTCGCCGCAACCAACGGCGCCCGCCGCACCGGGTCAATACCCGGCGCCAGATTCCCCTCAACCCGCGCGCGTTCAAAACGCGCCGCGACCAGCGCATCCATTGCGTCGAGCACGTCCGCGAGCTTGGCGCGGATCACCGGATCTTCGACCGACTCGGCGGTCGCGGTGCAGACGATTAGGCAACCGCGCGGCCCCAATGCCCCTTCCAGATAGACATCGGTCGCAGCACGCAGCACCGCGCGCAACGCCGTCGCCAGATCGGGTTCGGCATCAAGCAGGGCACCGACCTGCGCCGCCATGCCCTGCCCGACACGGTCGAGCGCCGCGAGGTAGATCGCGTGCTTGTCGCCGAACGCCGCGTACAGGCTGGGCCGCGCCAACCCGCTGGCGCGCGCCAGGTCATCGACCGAGGTCGCGCCGTAACCGCCCTGCCAGAACGCATCGATCAGCTGCGCCATCGCGGCATCGGCATCGAAGCTGCGCGGGCGACCGCGCGGGCGCACTGCGCGAGCATTCATATTTGCGTACTGACTTGCATGAAATTCCTTGACCGACTCAATTTAATGCGAAATGGTATAAATATCAACCGACCCTTGGGAGTCCCCGCCATGCGCCTGTACTTCGCCCCGCTCGCCTGCTCGTTCGCGTCGCGCGCCACGCTGTACGAACTGGGCATCACCGCCGACTATAACCAGGTCACGCTGGTGACCAAGACGCTCGCCGACGACAGCGACTTTTACGCGATCAACCCCAAGGGCCAGGTACCGGCGCTCGCCACCGATGACGGCCGCGTCATCACCGAAAGCCCCGTCGTGCTGCAATATCTCGCCGACTTGCGCCCCGCAGCCGGCCTCGCGCCGCCGCGTGGCAGCGCCCAGCGCATCTCGCTCGAGCAATGGCTCAACCTGCTGTGTTCGGAGGTCCACAGCGCGGCGTTCGTGCCGATGTTCCACCCCGCCTCGACCCCCGACGCCAAGGCCTTCGCCAAAATCCGCCTGCAGCCCAAGTTCGACCTGCTCGAACGCCACCTCACCGGCCGCGACTATCTGATCGACAGCTTCAGCATCGGCGACATCTACCTGACCACCATGCTCGGTTGGTGCGAGCCCGCCGGCATCGACCTCGGCGCCTGGCCGGTGCTCGCGGCGTTCCGCGACCGCATCCGCGCCCGCCCCGCCATCGCCCGCGCGCTCGGCGACGAGCTGGCGCTGCGCTGATCTGTCCAGCCCCGGCACGCACCGCTAGGGGTTGAGAAGCCCTCTCAGACTCGCTAAAGGCGCAGCATGGACGGGCGGCCGCTGGGGCCGCCTTTTTGCGTTGGCGCGCACGCGTCGGAGTTGAAGCCATGGCCATTACCCCCCTGATGCCTGTTTACGGTCGTTGCGAAGTCGAGCCGGTGCGCGGCGAAGGCTGTTATCTGTTCGACGAGGCCGGCAACAAATGGCTCGACATGGCGGCCGGTATCGCGGTCAACGCATTGGGCCACAGCCACCCGCACCTGATCGGCACCATCCAGAAGCAGGCTGCGACGCTGATGCACGTGTCGAACCTCTACAAGGTGCCGGCGCAAGCGCATCTCGCCGAGCGCCTCGTGGGCCTGACCTTTGCCGACACGATGTTCTTCACCAACTCGGGCGTCGAGGCGATCGAATGCGCGGTCAAGACCTGCCGCCGTCACCAGTTCGTCGAAGGCCACCCCGAAAAATACCGCATCGTCACCTTCTCGAACGCCTTCCACGGCCGCACGATGACGGCAATTTCGGCGACCAACCAGGACAAGATGCGCGGCGGTTTCGAGCCGCTGCCCGACTGGTTCACCGTGCTGCCGTTCGATGATTTGACCGCGGTGCAGGACTTCATGGCCGGCCCGCTGGCCGACAGCGTCGGCGGCTTCATGGTCGAACCGATCCAGGGCGAAGGCGGTGTGCGCCCGGCCTCGAAGGCCTTCCTGCAGGGCCTGCGCGACCTCGCCGACAAGCACGGCGCGCTGCTGATCTTCGACGAAGTCCAGTGCGGCGTCGGCCGCACCGGCCACCTGTTCGCCTATGAATATTTCGGCGTCACGCCCGACATCATGACGATTGCCAAGGGCATCGGCGGCGGCTTCCCCGTCGGCGCCTGCCTCGCCACCGAAAGGGCGGCAAGCGGCATGGTCGTCGGCACGCATGGTTCGACCTATGGCGGCAACCCGCTCGGCATGGCGGCGTGCGAAGCGGTGCTCGATGTCGTCGCCGAACCGGCGTTCCTCGAAAACGTCCGTTTGATGGGCGACCGGCTACGGCAAGCGATCGAACAGATGATCCCCAACCATGACGATCTGTTCGAAAGCGTCCGCGGCGTCGGGCTGATGATCGGCATCAAGATGAAGTCCGACAGCCGCGCCTTCGTCAACTACGCGCGCAGCCACGGCATCCTGACGGTGGCCGCCGCCGACAATGTCGTGCGCATCCTGCCGCCGCTGATCATCGACGAAAGCCACATTCGCGAATGCGTCGAAAAGCTGTCGGCGGCCGCGTCGGCGTACCAGCGCCCGGCGGCAGCGTAAGGCGATGCGCCACTTTCTCGACCTTGCCGGTGCCGGTCGCGCCGGCCTGCGGGCGATTCTCGATGACGCGCATGCCCGCAAGGCGGCGCGTATCGGAAAGCCCAAGGCACTGCCCGACGCCGATGCACCGCTGACCGGCAGCATGCTGGCGATGATCTTTGAAAAGCCGTCGACGCGCACGCGCTTCAGCTTCGATCTCGCGATGCGGCAACTTGGTGGCAGCACGATCATCACCGCGGCGGGCGACACCCAGCTCGGGCGCGGCGAAACCGTGGCGGACACGTCGCGCGTGCTGTCGCGCATGGTCGACGCCATCATGCTGCGCACCGGCGACCACGCCGTCATCGAAACGATGGCGGGCGCCGCGACGGTGCCGGTCATCAACGGGCTGACCGACCTGTCGCACCCGTGCCAAGCGATGGCCGACATCATGACGGTCGAAGAACGCCTCGGTCGCCCGGTCGAAGACACCTGCTGGGCCTATGTCGGCGACGGCAACAACATGGCACATTCACTGATCGAAGCCGCCAGCGTGCTGGGCTTCGAACTGCGGCTGGGCTGCCCGCACGGCTATGACCCCGATCAGGCGGTCATCGCCACCGCCAGCGCGCGCGGCGGCCAGATCGAACTGCTGCGCAGCGCCAAGGCGGCGGTCGACGGCGCGCAAGTCGTCGTCACCGACACCTGGGTGTCGATGGGGCAAAGCGAGACCAAGGACAAGATCGCCGCGATGACGCCGTTCCAGGTGACGCCGCTGCTTATGACCGCCGCCGCACCCGGCGCGGTGTTCCTGCACTGCCTGCCCGCGCACCGCGGCGAGGAAGTGCTCGACGCCGTTATCGACGGGCCACAATCGGCGGTCTGGGACGAAGCCGAAAACCGCCTGCACGTGCAGAAATCGATCCTGCTCTGGTGTCTGGGCAAGATTTGAGCGCGGCCAAGCACCCCACCGACACGCTCGCCCCCAGCGCCGACCGCGCGCTGGGTTTCAGCGTCACCAGCCGCAACGCGCGCGGCCAAATCGTGCGGCTCGACACCAGCCTCAACGCCATATTGTCGGCGCATGACTATCCGCCGGTGCTGGCGACGCTGCTTGCCGAAGCGCTGCTGCTGACGGCGCTGCTCGGCGCGACCTTGCGTCCTGACGCCAAGTCGGGCACCACTGGCGACGCCGGGCAGATGACCTTGCAGGCGCAAAGCACCGGTGGCGCCGTCGACCTGCTGGTCTGCGATTACCATGCCGGCGCGCTGCGCGGTTACCTGCGCTTCGACGCCGAGCGTTTCGCCGCGCTCGAAGCTTCGGGCGCGGCGCTCGATCTGCCGGCGCTGTTCGGCGAGGGCCATCTGGCGATCACGCTCGACCCGACCGCGGCCGCCGAACGCTACCAAGGCATCGTCGCGCTCGAAGGCGCGTCACTCACCGACGCCGCCACCAACTATTTCGCCCAGTCCGAACAATTACCGACGCTGATCCGCCTCGGTATCAGCGCCCCCGACGCCGCGTCTGGCCGCGGCTGGATCGCCGGCGGGCTGCTGGTCCAGCATCTGGCGCGCGCTGAATCAGGCGCCGAACGGCTCGATGTCGCGCCGCTCCACCCCGACTGGCAGCATGTTGCAATCCTCGCCGGCACCGCGACCGAGGCCGAACTGACCGACACAACGCTGCCCGAAGAATCGCTGCTGTGGCGGCTGTTCAACGAGGACGAAACCCGCGTCACCCCCGCGCCGACGCCGGTGCGCGGCTGCCGCTGCTCGATCGCGCACATCACCGACGTGCTGCGCCGCTTCCCCGAAGCCGAGCGCGTGCAGATGCGCGGCCCCGACGGTCACATCGGCGTCGATTGCGCGTTCTGCGCCAAGACCTTCGCGGTGGTCGCCTGACCATGGCGGCACCGCTCGCCGTCGTGCTGCTGTCGGGCGGTCTCGACTCGACTACCGTGGCTGCCATCGCGCGCGAACGCGGCTACCGCATCCTCGCCCTGACCATCGACTATAACCAGCGCCACCGCATCGAATTGCAGGCCGCCGCCAGCGTTGCCGCGGCACTCGGCGCCGAGCGTCATATCGTGCTGCCGCTCGACCTGCGCGGCTTCGGCGGCTCGGCGCTGACCGCCGATATCGACGTGCCCAAGCTCGGCGTCGAGCCCGGCATCCCCGTCACCTATGTGCCGGCACGCAACACGATTTTCCTGTCGGTGGCGCTCGGCTGGGCCGAGGCCGCCGGCGCGTTCGACCTGTTCATCGGCGTCAACGCGCTCGACTATTCGGGCTATCCCGATTGCCGTCCAGAATTCATCGCGGCGTTCGAAAACCTCGCCAACACCGCAACCAAGGCCGGCGTCGAGGGAACGGGCCACTTCACCGTCCACGCCCCGCTGGCGGCAATGACCAAGGCCGATATCGTCCGCGAAGCCGTGCGGCTGGGCGTCGACCTGACGTACACCTGGAGCTGCTACGACCCGACCCCCGAAGGCCGGCCCTGCGGTGAATGCGACTCGTGCCGGCTGCGCGCCAAGGGCTTCGCCGATGCCGGGGTCACGGATCCCGCGCTTTGACGACCTCGCAAGTTCTTCCTGCTGAGATCCTCCCCGCCTTCGGGGAGGGGGACCATGCTCTTGCATGGTGGAGGGGTGGCACCGGTTGCCCCGATGCGCCAAACCCGTCGCGCGCCACCCCCTCCACCGCCAAGTGGCGGTCCCCCTCCCCGA
>CALMPZ010000052.1 GCA_937871645.1 uncultured Polymorphobacter sp. | reverse complement strand
GAGGTCGACGGACGGTCGGCCTGGAAGATCGGGTCGCGCTGGGCGTAGCTGCCGTAAACGGTGACATTGCCCTTGCCGTTGGCGAAGTTGGTGCCGATGGTGGCCGAGACGTTGAACGTCGCGCCGTCGCCTTCCTGGCTGATACGATAGCCGGCATCAACCTGCATGCCTTCGAATTCGTCGTTGAGGACGAAGTTGACGACGCCGGCGATGGCATCCGAACCGTAAACGGCGCCGCGGCCGCCGGTCAGCACGTCGGCGCGCTTCACGAGGCTGGCGGGGATGGTGTTCAAATCGACGATCTGCGTGACGTCATAGCTCATCCAGCGACGGCCATTGACGAGCACCAGCGTACGGGCAGCACCGAGACCACGAAGATCGGCGGTTGCGGCGCCATCGCCGGGGTTGTTCGAAGCGCCGGTCAGGCTGGGAACGATCTGCGGAAGGTCATACAGAACTTCTTCGACGTTCACGGCACCCGACAGCTGGAATTCCTGCTGGCCCAGCACCTGGATGGGGCTGGCGGTATTGAGGTCAGGGCGCGCGATGCGCGAGCCGGTGACGATGATCGACTCACCGGTGTCGGCTTCGGTCAACGCGACCTGGCCCGGAGTCGTGCCATCCGACGTCGGGGTGATCTGCGCGAACGACGGGGTCGACATGATG
Organism: uncultured Polymorphobacter sp.; assembly: GCA_937871645.1. Lineage (GTDB taxonomy): Bacteria > Pseudomonadota > Alphaproteobacteria > Sphingomonadales > Sphingomonadaceae > Polymorphobacter_A. The sequence goes on along the minus strand of CALMPZ010000052.1, from coordinate 2,295 downwards.
CCGATGGCGAGGACGATCGAGGCAGCACTGGTCTTCAGTGCAGCGCGCGAAAGCGATGCGGTTTTATTGATCAAGTCCCTGATCCTTCTATAATTGTTGTTCGAGACTGCATCCCGTTGAGCCATCCAGCGAATCATGGAAGCAGGCGAACCTGCTACCGTGTTTCCCCTTCCCGGCTGACCCTCCGGAGGTGCAAAACCCCAGCCACAAATGGGCTTAAAGCTAGGTTCACCAAATCCGGACGGCCGTGTAAAGCGTTGTGGTGCGGTGCAGCGCGGGGTTTTTTGCCTGTGTGACGGTTTGGCAACAGTTACTTTGGTCGCGGCCACGGCAATTTGTTAGCCGCCTTGCACCGGTGACGAACCCGTATGATGCGCTGCAGGGCTAGCCTTCGAAACTCGCAGTGCTACCGTTCCGGGCATCGATGGCGGTGGTCAAGGCGCGGCACAGCGCACGCTCGGCCAGCGTCAGGCAGGGGTTCCAGACATCGATGATGAGCACGGCGCGCAGTTCGTCGCTGTCGTTCCAGGCTTCGTGTTCGATGGTGTCATCGAATACGAATGCCTCGCCGATATTCCACGGCCGGCGGGTCGCCCCGACACGGAAGCCACACCCCGGCGGCACGATCAGCGGCAAATGGACGATGCTGCGGATGTTGGTGGCGCCGGTGTGCGGCGGAATGCGCGTGTGCGGCCGCAACAGCGAGAAGAACGCCGACGGACCGCGCCCCGGCACATCGAGCAGCGGCAAGCTGTCAAGCACCGCGGCGGTGTTCGGGCAGCGGCCGCGATTGGCCACGTCGGCGATACCGTCACGGTGCAACGAAAAGACATTCCAGCGTTGCGAATGGTTGAGGTCTTGCCACTGGTTGACCGGCGTGCCCGGTGCATAGGCAACATAGGGCGCAAAGCCGTTGGCCGGCGCATCGGCATCGGGCGCCGCCAGCAGCGCGGCGAGTTCGGCCTGGATGACCGGCGTTGCGGCTTCGAAGCGTTCGAGCCAGTCGAAATGGCTGCGGTCGAAGAATTCGATGGCGGGCAGGAACGGGAAATGCAGCCCCGTGGGTTCGGGGTGATAGATGCGCTGCCGGCCGAGCAGGACATCGACGGCGCGGTCGAAGCGGCGCGTGTCATCGGTCATGGCGACGGCAGCGCGCGCGGTTTCGAGCGCCGGTGCGAGCGCGTCCGCCAAGCCCTGTGCCTGCGCGGCGACATAGTCGCGGGCGTGCTCGACGGCTTGCGCCAGCGGCGGCGGTAGCTCAGCGTCGGGCGGCGAAGCCTTGAGCAGCCCGGTATAGGCGGCGATGGCGCCGGCCGTTTCACCGCGGCGTTCGAGCAACTGGCCCTTCGCCAGCAGCGCGCGCAGCATATAGGGGTCGCGCGTCAGGCAGGCATCGAGCGCCAGCAGCTCGGCGTCGGCATCGCCCGTGGCGCGGTGCGCGGTCGAGAGATTGTACCACAGCGGCGAGGCTTCGGGGTCGGCGGCGGTGGCACGTTCGAGCAGCGCCACGGCGCGCACCGCGTCACCGCCGTGCAGCGCGCGCAGGCCGAGGCTGTTGAGGATGCGCGGGTTGGCGGGGTCAAGATTGAGCGCGGCCTCCAAGTGCGCGAACGCGGTGTCGCGCTGGCCGGCGGCCATGGCGGCGTCGGCGGCGGCGAGCAGGCGGGCGACTTCGTTGGAGGTCATGGCTTCGGGTCCGTTGACGGTTTGGGCGTTGCTGCGAGCAATAGCGCCGGATCGAGCCGCGTTGCCACCCAGTTGAGGCCCCAGTGCAGGTGCGGGCCCGAGGTGCGGCCGGTGCCGCCGACGCGGCCGATATGCTCGCCTTGGGCGACGCGTTGGCCGACTTTGACGTCGATGCGCGACAGGTGCAGGAATGCCGACACCAACCCGTAGCCGTGATCGAGCAGCACGAGGTTGCCTTCGAGCGTGAACGGGCCCTGCGCCAACCGGACGACGCCGTCGGCGGGCGCCACCACCGGCGCACCGGCGGGCGCGGCGATGTCGAGCCCGGTGTGCGGATTGGCGGGGACGCCGCCGAAGATGCGCTGCGACCCATAGACACCGCTGATGCGGCCGGCTGCGGGTTTGATGAAGCGCTGCTTCCAACCATCGACATCGGTGGTCAGGCCGGCGCGGGCGGCGGTGATGGCGGCGAGTTCGGCGGGGCGGCGGGCTTCGAATTCGGCATCGGGCACCGGCACCTTGGCGACGCCGGGCAGCGACTGGATGTTGTAGGTGCGCGCCTCGATGGTGAGTGGCGCGGTGACAGCACCTTGCGGCGTGGTCGCGGAC
>CALMPZ010000051.1 GCA_937871645.1 uncultured Polymorphobacter sp. | reverse complement strand
TGGATCACGCGCTGGGGCGGCACCGAAGTCTATGACAAGATGTGGAAGCCGCTGTTTGATCTGAAGTTCTACGACTATGCCGATCCGATCTCGGCGGCGTGGATCTGGACGCGGGTCAAGCGCATCGGCCGGTCGCGCAAGTCGCTCTTCGAGGAAAAGCTGGGCTATCTGGAAGGCGGCAGCGAGACGCTGGTCACCGCGTTGGCCGACGGTTTCGCCAAGGCCGGCGGCAAGCTGCGGCTGTCGACCCCGGCGCTGCGCGTCGAAACCGAGGGCGGCCGCGTCACCGGCGTCGTGACGCCCGAAGGCACCATCGCCGCCGATGCGGTCATTTCGACGATGCCGACGCCGCTGGTAGCCAAGCTGGTGCCCGACCTGCCCGAGGATTGGAAGGCGCGCTATGACGCCATCGCCAACATCGGCGTGTGCTGCCTGATCTTCAAACTCGGCCGCTCGGTGACGCCGCACTTCTGGGTCAACATCACCGAGCCCGGCGTGCCGGTGCCGGGCATCATCGAATTTTCGAACCTGCGCCCGGTGGGCGGCAATACGCCCGGCGGCGACACCATCGTCTATGTCCCCTACTACATGCCGGTCACCCATGAAAAATTCGGCTGGAGCGATGACGCACTGCTCGACGAGGCGTTCGCCGCGATCCGCCGGGTCAATCCGGCGGTGACCCAGGCCGATGTGCTCGGCCGCCGCGTCGCGCGGTTGCGCCATGCCCAGCCGATCTGCGAGCCGGGGTTTGCCGCGAAGATCCCGCCGGTCGAGACACCGATCGCCGGGCTGCAGATTGCCGACACCTGCTTCTATTACCCCGAAGACCGCGGCATTTCGGAAAGCGTCCGGCTGGGCCGCGAAATGGCGGCGAAGTTGGGCCGGGCATGAACGCCCCCGTGCCACTCGCCGTCGATGTCGATGGCACGCTGCTGATGACCGACCTGCTGCACGAAAGCGCGCTGCAGTTCGTCGCCCGACACCCGTTCCAGACGCCGCGACTGCTCGGCTGGTTGACGCAGGGCAAGGCGGCGCTCAAGGCACAGCTCGCCGACCGCATCGACCCGGGTGTCGCCGCCTTGCCGCTGCGCCCCGAAGTCGTCGCGCTGATCCGCACCGCACAGGCCGAAGGCCGGCCGGTCTATCTCGCTTCCGCCTCGGACGCGCGACTGGTCGAAGCGCTGGCAGTTCACATCGGCGGCATCACCGGCGTCATCGGCAGCGACGGTGCCACCAACATGGCGGGCGACGCCAAGGCGGCGGCGCTGGTGGCGCAGTTCGGGCGCGGCGGCTTCGACTATGTCGGCGACACCGCCGTCGACCTGCCGGTGTGGGCGGCGGCGCGCAAGGCGCTGGTCGTGGCGCGCAGCCCGCGGCTGGCAGCAC
>CALMPZ010000050.1 GCA_937871645.1 uncultured Polymorphobacter sp. | reverse complement strand
TCGGGGCGGCCATAGGCGATGTTGTAGCCGATGGTGTCGTTGAACAGCACGGTGTCCTGCGGGACGATGCCGATAGCGCGGCGCAGGCTGTCCTGCGTCACGGCGCGCAGATCCTGGCCGTCGATGGTCACCGTGCCGCCCGAGATGTCGTAAAAACGATAGAGGATGCGGCTGATCGTCGATTTGCCGGCGCCCGAATGGCCGACGATGGCGAGCTTCTGGCCCGGCGCCACGTCGAACGACACGTCGTGCAAAATGGTGCGGCGCGGTTCGTAGCTGAAATCGACATGCGCGAAACGCACGTGCGCGCCGGTGATGCCGAGGTCGGGGGCACCCGGTGCGTCCATGATTTCGGTCCGGGTATCGATCAGCCTGAACATCGCTTCCATGTCGATCAGCCCCTGCTTGATCTCGCGGTAAACCATGCCGAGCATGTCGAGCGGCCGGAACAGCTGCGCCAGCAGCGTGTTGACCAGCACCACGTCGCCGATGGTGAAGCGCCCCTGGCTCCAGCCCCAGACGGTATAGGCCATGGCGCCCGCCATCATCAGGTTGGTGATCAGCGACTGGCCGATATTGAGCCATGACAGCGAGGTCTCGCTGCGGATTGCCGCCTCGGCCCAGCGCGTCATCGCCTTTTCGTACTGGCGCTCCTCGTGCTTTTCGGCGTTGAAATATTTGACCGTTTCATAGTTGAGCAGCGAGTCGACGGCGCGCGCGGTGGCGTGGGTGTCGGTTTCGACCATCTCGCGGCGCAGCGCGTTGCGCCATTCGGTGACGCGCTGGGTGAAGACGATATAGGCGACGACCATCACCAGCGTCGCCAGCACCAGCCCGGGGCCGAGCTTGATCCAGAAGATGACGCAAACCGCGGTCAGTTCGAAAATCGTCGGGAAGATGTTGAACAGCAGGAAATAGAGCATGATGTCGATGCTCTTGGTGCCGCGTTCGACGATCTTCGACAGTGCGCCGGTGCGGCGTTCGAGGTGGTAGCGCAGCGACAGCTTGTGGATGTGCGCGAAGACGTCCTGGCCCAGCTTGCGCGCCGCCGTCTGGCCGACCCGTTCAAAAACCGCGTTGCGCAAATTGTCGAACACCACGCCGCCGAAGCGCGCGGCGGCATAGGCGGCGACCAATGCCATCGCCAGCGTCACCACATCGCTGCCGGTTCGCGGCCCCGACATGGCGTCGATCGCGCCCTTGTAGACGAACGGCATTATGAGCACGACAGTCTTGGCGGCCAGCACCAGCACCATGGCGATGACGACGCGCGCGCGCAGCGCCACGCTGTCGCGCGGCCACAGGTACGGCAGAAAGCGCCGGATGACGTTCAGCGCCGGGGGCGGAACGGCAGTGGCGGAAGTGTTCATGTCGCGCATTGGCCTTCAGATGGGCGTTTTGCGCGGCGATGACAACCGGCTTCGCCGGGCGGCGCTACCCGCCGACCAGTGGCAGTCCGGCCTCGCGCCACGCCTTGACGCCGCCATCAAGCGCGGCGGCGCGGGTGAAGCCGAGGTCGCGCAAGGTGGCCGCCGCCAGTGTCGAGATGCGGCCGAATTCGCAGATGGTCAGGATGCGCGCCGTCGGATCGGGCAGCATGTCATTGACGCGCAGCTCGAGCTGGCCGCGCGGCAGGTGCAAAGCGCCGATGATGTGGCCGGCGTCGAACGCATCCTTCTCGCGCACATCGAGCAGCACATAGCCGGCATTGCCCGCCGCCAGCGCTGCGGCAAGGTCGTCCATCGCCACGAACGGCACCCGCGCCGCCGCCGCGGCGAGCAGCCCGGCGACAGTCTTGGCGCCCGACAAATTGGTGCGCAGCGCCTCGGTCAGGTGCGTCGGCGCGGCAAGGTCGAGATGCTCCATCATCGCGATGAACTCGGCGCGGTCGGTTTTCTGCAGCCGCGGGTTGCTGGCGATTTCGGTGCCGATGTCGCTATGGCTGCGGCCCTTATAGTCGTGCGCGGGGTACACCAGCGTTGCGGGCGGCAGCTTGAGCAGGCGGTTGAACAGGCTGTCGTAAAGCTGGTCGGGGTTGCCCGTCGGCAAATCGCTGCGCCCGGTGCCGCCAATCAGCAAGGTGTCACCGGTGAACACCCGGTCGGATGCCAATATGCACATCGAATCGCGCGTGTGCCCCGGCGTCAGCAACGCCTGCAGCTTGAGCTCGCCGACCTTCAATATCTCGCCGTCATCAAGCCGCAGATCGGCAAACGGAAACGGACTGAGCTTGTTCATCACGATCAGCGCGCCGGTCGCCGCCTTGAGCGCCCGCGCCCCGCTGAAATGGTCAGCGTGCGTGTGCGTGTCGATGACATAATGAATCCGCAGCCCGTCCTTCGCCGCCAGCCCGAGATAGCGGTCGATCTGACTCGCCTCGGGATCGATGACGACGGCGGCGCAGCGTTCGGGACACCCAAGCAGGTACGACAGGCACCCGCCGGTAACGATTTGCTCGAAGATCATCGCCGCCTCCCGCCTTTTTGACAGGATAGCGCGAAGCATAGGGCCAGAGAAGGGCCTCCGGCGGGCAGGCCTGAGGCCTGCACCCGATTGAAGAGCGCCAAACA
>CALMPZ010000049.1 GCA_937871645.1 uncultured Polymorphobacter sp. | reverse complement strand
TCGCTCGATGTGCTCGCGGCAATCAAGCCCGAAATCGGCTATGCCGAGGTGCTGTCGGATGATGCGGTGGCGAAGATTTCGGTCGTCGGTGTCGGCATGAAAAGCCATGCCGGTGTCGCCGTCACGATGTTCAAGGCGCTGGCGGACCGCGGCATCAACATCCAGGCGATCACCACGTCGGAAATCAAGGTCAGCGTGCTGATCGCCGAGGAATATACCGAACTCGCGGTGCGCGTGCTGCACACGGCGTACGGTCTGGACGCGGCAGCTTGAGCGCCACCCCGCACCTCGATGCACTGATGGCGCGCGGCACCGCGTTCCTCGGCAGCCGCTATGCGATCATGGCGGGCGCGATGAGCTGGGTCAGCGAGCGGCATCTGGTCAGCGCGATTTCGAACGCCGGCGGCTTCGGTGTCATCGCCTGCGGCGCGATGCCGGTCGAGCTGCTCGACAAGGAAATCGCCGCGACCAAGGCGCTGACCACCAAGCCGTTCGGCGTCAATCTGATCACCATGCATCCGCAGCTGATCGAGCTGATCGGCGTCTGCGCGCGCCACAACGTCAGCCATATCGTGCTGGCGGGCGGCTTGCCGTCGGCGCCGGCGATGGAAGCGATCAAGGCCTCGGGCGCGAAACTTATGTGCTTCGCCCCGACCGCGGCGCTGGCGAAGAAGCTGGTGCGCACCGGCGTCGATGCGCTGGTCATCGAAGGCTCGGAGGCCGGCGGCCATATCGGCCCGGTCAGCACTTCGGTGCTGGCGCAGGAAATCCTGCCGGTCATCACCGATGTGCCGGTGTTCGTGGCGGGTGGAATCGGTCGCGGCAACGCGATTGCGGCGTTTCTCGAAATGGGCGCGAGCGGCGTCCAGCTCGGGACTCGCTTTGCCGCGTGCAGTGAAAGCATCGCGCATCCGGCGTTCAAGAAAGCCTTCATCCGCGCCTCGGCCCGCGAAGCTGTCGCCAGCGTCCAACTCGACCCGCGCTTGCCGGTGATTCCGGTCCGCGCGCTCAAGAACGCCGGCACCGAAGCTTTCACCGAAATGCAGCGCGACGTTGCCGCGCGCATCGATGCGGGCGAGATGGATCTGCCCGCCGGCCAGCTTGAGATTGAACACTATTGGGCGGGCGCGCTGCGCCGCGCGGTCATCGACGGCGACATCGAGGGCGGCTCGCTGATGGCGGGCCAGTCGGTCGGCATGGTCACCGCCGAAGTCCCCGTCGCCGATGTCATCGCCGAGCTGGTCACCGACGCCGAAGCCGCGCTGGCCCGGCGCGCCGCATGACCGGCCCGACGTCATGATCGCTGCAACCGCCGCGCGCGAGATTCTGCGGCGCCTGCATGACGTCATGGCGTCAAAGGCCAATGCCCAGGCCAAGCTCAACCAGGTCGTCGGGATTGTTGCCGACCAGCTGACCTCCGAAGTCGCGTCGATCTATCTGCTGCGCGACGGCGTGCTTGAGCTTTATGCAACGCGCGGTCTGGCGCAGGACGCCGTGCATGTCACCAAGCTGGCGATGGGGCAGGGGCTTGTCGGCACCATTGCCGCGAGCCGCGAGCCGCTCAACCTGGCCGAAGCGCGCGAGCATCCCGACTTCGCCTATCGCCCCGAAACCGGCGAAGACATTTTCCACAGCTTTGCCGGTGTGCCCATTGTCCGCCGCGAAGCCTCGGTCGGCGTGCTGTGCGTCCAGCACCGCGAGCCGCGCGATTATGACGATGTCGAGATCGAGGCGCTGCAGACCGTCGCGATGGTGTTGTCCGAACTGATCGCCGGCGCCGGCTTGGTCGATGACGCGCAGGTGGCGCGGGCCCGCGCACAGGCGACCGGCTCGGTGCGGCTCGGCGGGCTCAAGCTGGTTGACGGGCTGGCGCGCGGCGTTGCCGTACTGCACCAGCCGCGCGTCGTCGTCGAGCACACGGTGGCCGAAGATACCGAAGTCGAGCGCGCGCGCGTCTACAACGCCTTCATCCGGATGCGCGAGCAGATCGACAAGATGATGGGCCAGGCCGAATTCAGCACGGCGGGCGACCATGACGAGATCCTCGAAACCTACAAGATGTTCGCGTACGATGAAGGCTGGTCGCGGCGCATCAACGAGGCGATCGATTCAGGGCTCACCGCCGAGGCGGCGATCCAGCGTGTCCAGCAGCGCACCAGCGCGCGCATGCGCTCGATCGACGATCCCTATTTGCGCGAGCGGCTGACCGATCTCGACGATCTGTCGAACCGACTGCTGCGGATCGTTTCGGGGCAGTTGGGCACCGCCGCCCAGCTCGGCCTGCGCACCGAAACCATCCTGCTGGCGCGCAACCTCGGCCCCGCCGAACTGCTCGAATATGACAAGCGTTTCCTCAAGGGGGTCGTGCTCGAGGAAGGCTCGCTGACCGCACACGTCACCATCGTCGCGCGCGCCATGGGCATCCCGGTGCTCGGCCGTGTCCGCGACCTGCGCACCACCATCGCCGACGGCGACGAGCTGCTGCTCGACGGCGGCGCCGGCGCGCTGTTCGTGCGGCCGAGCGCGCAGATGCTGCGCTCGTTCGAAGCGACCGCGGCGCTCAAGGCCAAGCGCCAGGCGGAGTATGCAGCGCTGCGTGAGCTGCCGGCGCAGACTCTCGACGGCACGCGCATGACGCTGCTGATGAACGCCGGCCTGCGCGATGACGCCGCCGCGCTCGAACAGACCAACGCCGACGGCATCGGGCTGTTCCGCACCGAGTTCCAGTTCCTCGTTGCCGCGACACTGCCGCGCCGCGAGCGCCAGACCGCTCTGTATCGTTCGATTCTGGAAACCGCCGGCGACCGCCCGGTGACGTTCCGCACCGTCGATATCGGCGGCGACAAATCGGTGCCCTACATGCGCGAGGAAACCGAGGCCGAGGAAAACCCGGCGATGGGTTGGCGCGCCATTCGGCTGGCGCTGGGCCGCGACGGGTTGATGAAAGTACAGGCCCGCGCGCTGCTCGATGCCGCGGCCGGGCGCACGCTCAACATCATGTTCCCGATGATCAGCGAGCCATGGGAGTTCGACGCGGCCAAGGCGCTGGTCGAGGCGCAGCGCAAATGGCTCGAACGCTCGGGGCGGCCGCAGCCGGCGAAGATCCGCTACGGCGCGATGCTCGAAGTGCCGGCGCTGGCGGAATGCCTCGACGTGCGGTTCCCGAAGATCGATTTCCTGTCGATCGGCACCAACGACCTGACGCAGTTCCTGTTCGCCGCCGACCGCGCGAACCCGATGCTCGCCGATCGCTATGACTGGTTGTCGCCGGCTATCCTGCGCTTCCTGCGCCGCGTCGTGCGCGCCGCCGATGCGGCAAAGATTCCGATTACCGTCTGCGGCGAAATGGGCGGGCGGCCGTTGGAAGCCCTGGCACTTGCCGCCATCGGCGTCGAACGCCTGTCGGTGACGCCCGCTGCCATCGGGCCATTGAAGGCGATGTTCCGCTCGGCCAAACTGGCGCCGTTACGCGCCGCGATGAACGAATGGCTCGATGCCCCCGGTGTCGATGTGCGCGAACGACTGGGCGCCGCGGTACACGCGCAGGGCATTGTCTGCGGCTAGGTTTTCGGCATCAAGTCATTGCAAAAACAGAAAAATCTGTTTGGGCGCGATAGCCAAAACTGCTGCAACCGGCATATCACAATAAATATTCAAGCCGTATTGTCGTCCGCGATTTATGCTCTACACTCGACCTCAGTTCAGGCCATGTCGGCCTGGATGACACGGGGACAGTAAGCTCCGTCACGGCGTGCCAAAAGCACGGCGTAGAAATGGGAGCACTGTCCGCAACAGGTTTATCCTGGGGGAGACTCTCTATGACATTGCGCCAATCCGGCAATCCGTCCGCAACACGTCTTGCACTGATCGCAAGTGCTTCGCTCATCGGCCTGATGGCCGCGACTTCGGCACTGGCGCAGACGCCGGCCCCCGATGCACCCATCGGCAAGGCTGCGGCCGCCACCGAGACCACCGGCATCGCCGAAATCGTCGTGACCGCAACGCGTACCGCGCAGAATCTGCAGTCGGTGCCGATCGCGGTGACCGCGTTCAATGCCGAAGCACTCGAGGCGCGGCAGATTACCGATACGCAGCGACTGGTCCAGTCGATCCCCAACACCACCTTCACCGCCACCAACTTCGGCGGCTCGAACCTCGCCATCCGCGGCGTCGGCACCACGGCGGTCTCGACGTCGGGCGATAGCGGCGTCGGCATCCATATCAACGATATGCCGCTGGTCGCACCCGGCCTCGTCACCACCGAAATCTTCGACATGCAGCGCGTCGAAGTGCTGCGCGGCCCGCAGGGCACGCTGTTCGGCCGCAACGCCACCGCCGGTGTCGTCAACTTCATCACCAACAAGGCGAGCACCACGGCGCTGCAGGCGTTCGGCGAGTTCGAATACGGCAACTACAACAGCATCAAGCTGACCGGCATGATCAACGTGCCGATCAACGACAAGCTCGCGGTGCGCGCAGCCGGTATCTACATCAAGCGCGACGGCTACACGACCAACCTGTGGAACAACGAGGACATCGATGGCCGCGACAGCTACTCGCTGCGCGGCTCGGTGCATTGGGAGCCCACCGACAAGCTGACCGCCGACGTGATGATCAGCTACGGCGCCGAAGATTCGAGCCGCATGCGCACGCAGAAGCAGCTTTGCGCCAGCGACCCGACCGGCGTGCTGGGGTGCTCGCCCAACGGCCTCGGCTATGAAGCGGTCAACGCCAACGCCACCGCCGGCTCGATCCTGACCAGCACCGAGGCACTGGCGAGCATTTTCGGCGGGCTTGCGCCGCTGGTGTCCTATGGCAGCCTCTATGGTCCGGACATCAAGACCAACGCCGTTGTCCCGACCAGCGACCGCGAAGTCTATACGCTGTACACGCCCACCTATGTCGGCAACGGCCTGACGGTGATGGGCAATATCGACTATGAATTCGAAAAGGCGACGCTGTCGTTGATCGGTGGCTATTCGCAGGGTTCGTTCGATTCGCGGATGGATTACAGCCTGAGCGTCAACGACGTCCAGACGACGATCGCGACCAACAAGACCTATCTCGACATCTTTTTCCCCGGCAAATCGCAGGCCATCTTCAATTCGGCCAACGAGATCTGCCTGTCGCAGGCCGATGACACGTTCGTCGGCTATATCGGCGGCAAGTACAACAGCTGCTCGGACCGGCAGAACCAGTATGACATCGCCAGCGGCACCAGCCACCAATGGTCGGGTGAAGCGCACATCAACTCGACTTTGGATGGCCCGTTCAACTTCCTGCTCGGCGGTAACTATCTGAACTTCGAATCGAAGGGCGACTATTATGTCGTGTCGACGGGGCTCGACTATGCCTCGCTGCTGTTCGCCGGCGCGGC
>CALMPZ010000048.1 GCA_937871645.1 uncultured Polymorphobacter sp. | reverse complement strand
CTCAGGCCTGCCCGCCGGAGGCCCTTGCTATTTTGCCGCCTTCGACTTTGACGTCGATTTGGATTTGCTCGCCGTCTTGGATTTAGGCTTTGCCGGGGTCTTCGACTTGGCCGCCGGCTTGGCCTTGGTGGATTTCGCCTTTGCGGTCTTCGACGAGGGCTTGGCCTTCGCCGTCTTCGCGCTGTCCTTCTTGGTCACCTTGGCCTTGGCGGGTGCCTTGGCGACGGGCTTTTCCTTGACCGGCGGTGCGGCGACCGGCGGTGCTTCCACCACCGGCGTGGCGCGCGTCAGCTTGGTCGGCATCGGCTTCGCGTCGCCGTCATCGATCGAGCCGGCGGGGCGCAGGTTGCGCATCGATGCGAGTTTGGCCTTGAACTGGCCGAGGTCGCCGCCGCCGAGCTGGGTGCCGCCGGTGAACTTGATCGACATCGGGTTGACCGGCTTGTTGTTGAGCCAGACTTCGTAGTGGAGGTGCGGGCCGGTCGACAGGCCGGTCGAGCCGACATAGCCGATGACCTGTCCCTGCGCGACTTGCTGGCCGTTCTTGACGGCGAAGCGGCTGAGATGCGCGTAGGCGGTCGCCAATCCGGGGCGGTGCAGGATCTTGATGTAGTTGCCGTGACCGCCGTGCGGGCCGGCCATGATGATCTTGCCGCCGGCGGCTGCCATGATCGGCGCGCCGTAACCGGCGCCGAAATCGGTGCCCTGGTGCAGCCGCGAATAGCTCAGTACCGGATGGAAGCGCATGCCGAAGCCCGATGTCTGGCGCGCCCCGTTGACCGGTGTGCGCATCAACCCCTTGCGGGCGCTTTCGCCGTTGGCGCGGTAGAATTGGCCGCCCCCGCCGCCCCAGCGCAGCAATTCGATCTTCTCGCCCTTCGCCGGCGTCAGTGCGCCGTAGATCAGCCCGCCGGTTTCGGTTTCGCCGGTTTCGGCGCGGCGATGTTCGAGCACGATGTCGTAGCGGTCTTTCTTGCCGACCTGGCGCTGCATGTCGATGACATAGCCCATCGCCTGAATGTAATCGGCGACCGCCTTGGCGGGGACACCGGCGCTGCGTGCGGCGCGGGCCAACCCGCTGCCGACGGTGCCCGAAATGCGCAGCGGCGTGTTGTCGACGGCGATGGGGATGCGCTTGAGCACCAGCTCGCCGGCTTCGTTGCGCAGCACTTCGATGCGCAGGTCGAATGCGGCGCGGTAGCCCAGTTTTTCGAGCGGACGCGGCACCGACTTGTTCTCGCGGCGGCCGAGCACGAGGTCGATCGCCGTGCCCGGCTTGACCGCGCGGCCACCGACCAGCCGGTTTACCGCGTCGGCGTCAGTGGCACCGACTTCGGCGCGGCGCAGCGCGCGCGACAGGCTTTCACCGCCGCGCACGCGCGCGGTGGCCTCGATGCGCGGCCGCTCGGGGGCCTCGGCGAGTTCCTCGGCCATGCGCGTCGGCGGCGCATAGCGGCCGGTTACGGCACCGAGCGCCATCGGGCCGATGGCATCGGGCGCGGCATCTTCGACCTGGCTGGCGGTATAGGGCGCGCGCGCCGGCACCGGCAGCGGGGCGACGCTCCAGCCGCCGCGCAACGCCAGCGCGCACAACAGGCTGATCGTTGCGGCGCCGAGCCACCAGTCACGCGTGCCGATGCGGTGGCCGAGATCGACACGCAGGTCGACATCGCGCAAATTGCTGAGATCGAAGCGGCTGACATCGACGCCGAACCTGTCGATGCCGAAGCGGCGCAGGCGCGCGGCCCAGCCGTCGCCCACATTGCGCGCGAACCTTGGCGCGGCACTGCCCGCCGGCGTCGCGCTCACTGCGTCAAATTCCCGCACCCCCGGCTCGTACAAACCCTGTCTCCGCCGTTGTCCCCCGACTGCGGCGAAACCTGTCCAACGCAAGGGCCCAAGTCAATCACCCGGACCGCCAGCCGGGGCCGGATTGCGATGAAGCGAGTGTCTTTATATGGTCACTTGAATCGCGAGATGGAGTATGTAAGCTACTAGATGTAGATTCTGCCTTGTATTGGATGCGATGCCACGACGCAGCTTCCTCAGGCTTTCGGCCCGCCACTGCCCGGGTCAACCCCATAGGACAGGGACGTGAGCGGCGCTTTCGCTGCGAAACGCCCGCCGGTCGCAACCCCGGCACCCCATGGCAGTCGGTTGACCGCCGTCCTTGGCCCCACCAACACCGGCAAGACCCACCTCGCGATCGAGCGCATGTGCGGCCACGCCAGCGGCATGATCGGCTTCCCGCTGCGGCTGCTGGCGCGCGAGGTTTATGACCGCGTCGTCGCGATCAAGGGCGAAGCGCAGGTCGCACTGATTACCGGCGAGGAAAAGATCGTGCCGGAGGGCGCGCGCTATTTCCTGTGCACGGTGGAGTCGATGCCCAATGACCGCGACGTCGCCTTCGTCGCGATCGACGAGGCACAAGTCGGCGCCGACCCCGAGCGCGGGCATGTGTTCACCGACCGGCTGCTGCACGCGCGCGGCTATGCCGAAACGATGATATTGGGCTCCGAAACGCTGCGGCCGCTGATCCGCCGCCTGCTGCCCGATTTCGAAATCATCACGCGCCCGCGGTTTTCGACCTTGACCTATACACCGCCGCGCAAGCTGTCGCGGCTGCCCAAGCGCTCGGTGATTGTCGCGTTCACCGCGGCGCAGGTCTATGCGCTGGCCGAAATGCTGCGGCGCCAGATGGGCGGCGCGGCGGTGGTGATGGGCAGCCTGTCCCCGCGCACCCGCAACGCGCAGGTCGCGATGTACCAGTCGGGCGAGGTTGATTACCTCGTCGCCACCGATGCCATCGGCATGGGGCTCAACATGGACATCGCGCATGTCGCGTTCGCGTCGCTGGCCAAGTTCGACGGCCGCCGCCAGCGCCGGCTGACGCCCGCCGAAATGGCGCAGATCGCCGGCCGCGCCGGGCGCTACCAGCGCGACGGGACGTTCGGCATCGTCCAACTGGGCGGCGAGGGGGCGGCAGCGTTCGAGCCCGAGGAAATCGAGCGCATCGAAGGCCATCATTTCGCGTGGCTGTCGCATCTGGTGTGGCGCAACGCGGCGCTCGATTTCAACTCGATGCCCAAGCTGGTTGCAGCGCTCGAAGCGCGGCCTCCGGTCAACGAGCTGGTGCGCGGCGACGAAGCCATCGACCTTGGCGTGCTCAAGCGGCTGGCGGGTGAGCCCTGGGCAATGGAGCGCGCGCACGGCGTGCGGTCGGGCATGTCGCGGCTGTGGGCGGCGTGCAGCCTGCCCGATTACCGCAAGACCGGCGCCGAGGCGCATGCGCGGCTGGTCGGCCGGGTGTTCCGGCATCTGACCGAAGGCGACGGCAAGCTGCCGTCGGGCTGGATCGGCAGCGAAGTGGCGGCGCTCGACAGTGTTGCCGGCGACATCGCCTCGATTGCCGACCGCATCGCCGGCGTCCGGACCTGGACCTATATCGCCAACCGCCCCGGCTGGCTGGGGGATGCCGCGCACTGGGCCGAACGGACGCGCGACCTTGAAAACCGCCTGTCGGACGCGCTGCACACCGCGCTGACGCAGCGCTTTGTCGATCGCCGCACGGGGCTGCTGCTGCGCGACCTCAAGATGCGCGGCGGGGCGCTGCGTGTTGCCGTCGATGATGACGGCACCGTCGCGGTCGAGGACGAACCGATCGGCAAGTTGAACGGCTTCCGCTTTGCCGCCGACCCGAGCGCGCGGGCCAGCGAAAAGCGGCTGCTGCTGGCCGCTGCCGAACGCCATCTGCCCGCCGAATTCAGTCGCCGCGCCGCAGCACTGGTGGCGTCGGCGGACAGTGCGTTCGAGCTGGTGTTCAACGGCACGCTGCCGCCCGCCATCACCTGGAACGGCGCGCGCGTCGCCAGCCTGCACGCCGGGCGCGACACGCTCAACCCGCGTGTCGAAGTCGATGCCGATGTCGCCGCCAAGCGCCCCGAGGACCGCGCGCGCATCGCCGCACGGCTCAAGGTCTGGGTCGCGGCGGTGCGGTCGCGCCATCTCGCGCCGCTGATGCAGTTGGCGGGGCTGACATCGCAATTTTCACCCGCGGCGCGCGGGCTGATCGTGCAACTCGTTGAAACCATGGGCTGCCTGCGCCGCGACGCGGTGGCGGCGCAAATCGCCGCGCTGACCAGCGGTGACCGGCGACTGCTGGCGCAGTGCCGCGTCCGGCTCGGCTTCGCGCACGTATTTATCGACCAGCTGTTGCGCCCCGAACCGACGCGCTGGCGGCTGGCGCTATGGGCGGTCGCAGAGCGCAGTGCGCTCGGGCTCGATGCGCTGCCGCCACCACCGGCGCCGGGGCGCGTCACCATCGATGTCGCCGCCGATGTCGTGCCGGGATTCTATGATGTTGCGGGCTTCATGAGCGTCGGCGCACAGGCGGTGCGCATCGACATGGTCGACCGGCTGGCGCGCGCCGTCCACGGCATCCGCGACGGCCGCGCGCCGTTCGTGCCCGATGCGACCTGGGTGGCGAGCATCGGCCTGCGTCCCGACGGTTTCGTCCGGCTGATGCGCGGGCTCGGCTACCGGCTGCGCTCGGTCGATGGCAACCAGGCGTTTGCCTGGGGCGGGGCGCGGACGCCGCGCGCCACCCCGGCGGCAGTGCCGCCACCCAGCTTTTCGCCCTTCGCCAAACTGGCGGATCACCCCGCGCGCAGCGCCGCGCACTGAGCAGAAAGGAACCCCCCACTTGGTCTATGGTCAGGGATTGCGGATCGACAAATGGTTGTGGTTTGCACGTCTGACGAAATCGCGAAGCGCCGCGCAGCATTTGTGCGAAAGCCGCTATCTGCGCCTCGACGGGCGTGTCATCGACCGCGCTTCGGCGCTGGTCCGTGCCGGATCGGTGGTCAGTTTCCCGCACAATGACGAAGTGGTGGTGGTGCGCGTCGAGGGGCTGGCCGATGCCCGCCGACCCTATGTCGAGGCGAGCCGGCTCTATACCGACCTGCGCCAGACTGCCGCGGCAGGCTGAACCGCCAAAAGGCCCGAAAAGCCGGATTGCCCCATTGACGGCGGCTATCGCGCACGTCTAGCAATTGCCCAACGATAGCCTAACCCAACGGGGGATTTGACGATGACGTACGTGGTCACTGAAGCTTGCATCAAGTGCAAGTATATGGATTGCGTCGAGGTCTGCCCGGTCGACTGCTTCTACGAAGGCGAGAACATGCTCGTCATCAACCCCAATGAATGCATCGATTGCGGCGTCTGCGAACCCGAATGCCCGGCCGAAGCCATTCTGCCCGATACCGAATCAGGCCTTGAAAAGTGGCTCGAGCTCAACGCCAGCCTGTCGGCGAGCTGGCCCAACATCACCGTCAAGGGCGAAACGCCGCCCGATGCCGATGCCTTCAAGGGTGTCGACGGCAAGTTCGAGAAGTTCTTCTCCGACAAGCCCGGCGAGAGCTGAGACTCCCGCGCTGCGGATCTTCCCGCTGTAGTTCGTGCCCGTAACGGTGGTGGCCCACCACCGGTAGCGGCCCCGTGTCACATAGGCATGGAATTCGAGTCATTTTTCTGTTACATAGCGCTGGCGATAACATTTTCGCAGATTCGTTCGGCCGACGGATAGCCCGACCTGCAGGCAATTCGGCGGCTTGGTTTGATGCAGTCTATTGCAAGGCACGGGCAGGAATTCCAGCGACCTGATTTGCCGGCCACCCGCTTCGGGCGGGGCGTGGCGCTGAGCGGTCGGGGATCTTTGTCCACAACGAGAGGATTACTCCGAATGGCCACCACAGTGCTCAGCTTCGTTGTCGGCGACTATGTTGTTTACCCCAAGCATGGCGTCGGCCGGGTGGTCGAAGTCCAAAGTTCCGAAATCGCCGGTACCCAGCTTGAACTCTATGTGCTGCGTTTCGAGAAAGAGCGCATGACGCTGCGCGTGCCGACCAACAAGGCCGAAGGCGTCGGCATGCGCAAGCTGTCGAGCCAGGCGACGCTGACCGAGGCGCTGACGACGCTCAAGGGCAAGCCGCGCATCAAGCGCACGATGTGGTCGCGCCGCGCGCAGGAATATGAAGCGAAGATCAACTCGGGCGACCTCGTGTCGATCGCCGAAGTGGTGCGCGATCTGCACCGTGCCGAAGACCAGCCCGAGCAGAGCTATTCGGAACGCCAGATCTACGAAGCCGCGATCGGCCGTCTGGCGCGCGAACTCGCCGCGATGGAAAACATCGACGAACCGGCAGCGCAGCTCAAGATCGAGCAGGTTCTGAAGGCCGCGTAAGCGTTCATCGCAAACGGCACAAAATAGCCCCCGGCAGCACGCGCTGCCGGGGGCTTTGTTTTGGTGTCGCGCCTATTTCTTCGCGGGCGTTGCCGGAGCGCCACCGGCGTTGGGCAGCGACTGGACGATGCGCGCCGCGACCGCGTCGAGGCTCGCCTGCGTCGCGGTGTCGGCGGTGACGCGGTTCTTGTAGAGCGCGCGCCATTGCAGCGTGTCGTTCTTCGCCGACATGACATCGAGCATCAGCCCGCCCTCGGTATAGTTGACCTGCGTTACCGAGGTCTGCGGCGGGCCGTAATAGCCCCAGCCCCAGCCGCCGCCGCAGCCGAAGCGACCGCACATCATCGGGCCACCGCCGTAGTAGCCCGGCGTCGACTCGACATCGAGCTGGCTCTTGGCCTGGACGCCGACGCGGTAGGCGAGCACCAGATCGGCGGTGGCCGCGTTGGCAACCTGCTGGTAGCCCTTGGCGGCCATCGCGGTGTTGAACGCCTGTTCGACGCGCTGGCGGAAAATCGGATTATCGATGCCCGGATACATTTCCTGCGACGTCGACGGCGCGACTTCTTTCCACGCGAAGGTCGTGCCGACAACCGGTGTCGGTTCGGCGAGCACGGTCACCGACGAATAGTCAGTGGGGCCGCAGCTGGCGAGGCCGGTGGCGAGCACGATGCCCAGCGCCGCCGTCGAAAGAATGTTCTTGAGACGCATGACTTTGCTTTCCCCTTGAAACTTGCGGGCAACATGTCCGTTATTGGTGTGGCGGCGTCAAGTCCAATGCCACCGCCGGCACGATGCCGCTTCGCTTGGGCGACGTGTTGGTGTATCAGCAATTTGGGCCAAATTTGACAGTTGAATATGGAATGCG
>CALMPZ010000047.1 GCA_937871645.1 uncultured Polymorphobacter sp. | reverse complement strand
GAAGGCCGGGACCCAGCTTCCTGTTGAAGGGTTGCCAAAGGAAGCTGGGTCCCGGCCTTCGCCGGGATGACGAAAAGGAACAATAGTCGGGTGCAGGCGTCACGCCTGCCCGCCGGAGGCTCTTGCTCTTGGCCCTCAGCGCGCCTCGACCAATGCCGCAGCCGTCAGCACAATATCGTCGAGCGTTTCGCGCGCGCGCCAGGTCGGGTGGCGCAGGCCGTCGACCATCTTGGCTTCGCGCTGTGCGAGCAGGCTGGAGATATAGTTGCCGAGGAACAGAAAGCGGCGGCTCTGCACGCGCGGCGGGCAGTCTGGCATCAGCTTGCGCAGGTGTGTCAGGCAGCGCTGGTAGCCCTCGTTCCAGCGGCCTTCGAGCGTGCGGTCGACAAACTGCGAATCGACGGCGCTGAGCTGCAGCAGGAAGCGGTTGAAGTGCGCGCCATATTCGGCGTCCTCGTCCGAAAATTCCGCCGAGGGGATGACGATTGCCGCCACCGCATCGCGCACCGAAACCGGCGTGCCGCGTGCTTCGACCGCGTCGAGGAATATCCGCCGCCGCGCCTCGATCTGCGCCGCGCCGTCGATCAGCAGTTCGGTGAGCAGCGCTTCCTTGGTGCCGAAATGATAGGCGACGGCGCCCTGGTTGCGCTGGCCGGCCTCGCGCGCGATTTCGCGCACGGTGACGTCGCGGATGCCACGTTCGGCGAACAGCTGGCGCGCGACGCGTTTGAGCCGGCGGCGCGTGTCGCTGTCATTTGCAGTTGGCAGTTCGGGTTGCGGATTGACTTGCATCGGACTCACTCGTACGACTCAGGTCGAATTAGGTCAAATGACTTAAACTGTCGACACGTGGCCCCCGCAGAGGTGCCACGGCGACATTGGGGAGTACGCATGACGAGCAAGCTATTCGAGCCCTTCGACGCCAAGGGTCTGCATTTCAAGAACCGCATCATCCACGAGCCGACGACGCTCAATCTGTCCGACCCGCAGGGCTATGCGACGCGGCGGCTGGCGGCGGCCTATGGCTCGCTGGCGGCGGGCGGTTACGGTGCCGTCATCGTCGGTGCCACCTGCGTGCGCCGCGACGGGCTGATCAACGAACGCATGCTCGGGCTGTATGACGAAGACTATGTCATCGAGTTCCGCGACACCGTCGCCGAAATCAAGAACAACGGCTCACTGGCGGGCATCCAGCTGTTCTACGGCGGCCTGATCCCCGGGCTGGGCACGACGATTCCGTTGCCGCCGGGCAAGGGCTGGATTCCCGGCACCGTCGCCTGGGGGCCGTCCAACGCCTATGTCATCGGCAACGCATCGAGCGGCGTCGTGCCGACCGAGGAATATGACGACATCGTCGAATGCTTCGCGCAGGCCGGCCGCCGCGCCAAGGAAGCCGGCTTCGATTTCCTGTCGTTCCATTTCTGCCACGGCTCGCTGCCGCACACCAACCTGTCGCTGCTGTCGAACCAGGGTCGCACCGACAAATACGCCGACCGCTTCTACATGTGCGAGGCGATCATCCAGCGCACGCAGGAGCTGTGCGGCAAGGACTTCCCGATCGTGCCGCGGCTGTGCGTCGATGAGAACCTCGAAGGCGGCTACGATATCGAATATTTCGCCGAACATTACGCGCCGCGGCTGCACGCGCTCGGCATCGCCGTGCTCGATTGCACCTTCGGCTCGATGCTCGGCGCGCCGAGCCGCCGTCCCGACGTGCACTCGACCGAATTCATCGGCCCGTCATTCTATTCGGCGAAGGTCATCAACAAGGCGAACATCCAGACGCTGCGTGCGGCGCTGCAAAAGCGCGGCATCGACATGCCGCTGATCGGCTCGGCGAACCTCATCACGCCCGACCATCTGCGCACGATGGTCGATGAAGCCGGCGCCGATTTCGCCGGCGTCTGCCGCCTGTCGCTCGATGATCCCGGCTTCCCCGAAAAGATGCGCCAGGGCCGCGAGGACGAAATCCGCCTGTCGACGCACACCGGCGCGTCGCTGCTGCAGGGCAACATCTTCGGCAAGGGCTGGGCCGGTTCGGCACAGAACCCGGTGTTCGGCCGCGAGGATGAATTCCGCATCGTGCCGACCCGCCGCCCGCGCAAGATTGTCGTCGTCGGCGGCGGTTCGGGTGGCATGGAATATGCGCTCACCGCCGATGAAATCGGCCACAAGGTTGTGCTGTTCGAACGCGAAGCCAGCCTCGGTGGCGCAATGGACTGGGCCGGCAACTATCCGGCGCTGCCCAACATGGAAATGTTGCGCTACCAGCCGAGCTATCACCGCAAGATGATCGCCAAAAGCGGCGTCGACGTGCGCACCGGCGTCAATGCCGGCGTCGCCGAAATCATGGCCGAAGCGCCCGACGTGGTCGTCATCGCCGTTGGCGCAGCGCCGGTCGAAATCGCCGTCGACGGGCTCGACGCGGCGCGTGCTGCCGGGCTGGCGGTGCGCATCGACGAAGTCATGCGCCGCGACAAGCCCGCCGCGGTCGGCAAGCGCGTCATCGTCTATGGTGCCGCCGAAGGTGCCGAGCTGGCGCTCGACCTCAAGCTGCGCGGCCATGACGTGCGGCTGGTCGATGCCGGCCCGGCCTATGCCCCGGCGAACTATATCGGCTCGCGCGTCTGGGCGATCATGGGGATGATGGCGCACTTCGGCCTCGCCACCGAAACCGGCAAGACGCTGACCGGCCTCGGCAAGGGCGCCGCGACGTTCAGCACCGCCGACGGCAGCGAGACTGCAGAGGCCGACACGGTGATCATCTGCGCCGGCCGCCGCACCGATAACGCGCTCGAAACCGCGCTCGCTGCGGCGCCGGTCACCGTGCATGTCGTCGGCGATGCGCGCACCCCGCGCTCGTACGGCAACGCTATCCACGAAGCCGCCTATCTGTCGCGGCAAGTCCGGTGAGCGGGCGCTTCGACGGCAAGGTCGCGCTGGTCACCGGCGGCTGCTCGGGGATCGGCCTGGCGACGGTCGAACGTTTCGTGGCCGAAGGCGCGCGGGTGCTGGTCGCCGACATGCAGGACGAAAAGGGCGCAATGCTTGAACGCCGCTTCGCCGGCAAGGTCGCCTACCGCCACTGCGACGTCACGCAGGAAGCCGATATCGCTGCCGCCGTGCAGGCCGCTGCCGACAGCTTCGGCGGCCTCGACATTCTGGTGAACAACGCCGGCACCGGCGGCACGCCGCTCGGCGTCGTCGACATGACCTGCGAGGGCTGGGATTCGACCTTCGCACTGCTGCTGCGCGGCCCGATGCTCGGCATGAAGCACGCCGCGCCGCTGATGATCGCGCGCGGCGGCGGTGCCGTCGTCAACATCGCCTCGATCGCCGGTCTCGAAGCTGGCTGGGGCCTCGCTTACGGCGTCGCCAAGGGCGGCGTCATCCATCTGTCGAAGCTCGCCGCCGCCGAACTCGCGGTGCACAACATCCGCGTCAACGCGGTGTGCCCCGGCGTCATCGTCACGCCGATCTTCGGCATCGCAGCCGGGCTTGCCCGGCCCGCCGCCGACCAGATGGCGGCAGCACTTGTCGAGGCATCGGGCCAGATGCAGCCGCTGCGTCGCGCCGGTGACCCGAGCGACATTGCCGGCGCGGTGCTCTACCTCGCCAGCAACGACGCGGCGTTCGTCACCGGCACGCACCTGGTGGTCGATGGCGGCATCACCGTCGGCCAGCGCATTTCGTGGAACCCCGAAGCGGTGCTGCCGCTGCACGTCGCGATGGCGGCCGCTGTCGCCGAAGTCACCCCGGAGCAACCCGCATGACCGATACCATCCTGCCGTTCGTCAAGGCCGGCGACGCCGCGCCCTATCTCGCCGGCTCGCGCTGCGGCGCCTGCGGCGAAGTCTTCGTCGGTGAACGCGCCACCTGCGCCAAATGCACCGCGCGCGACGCGATGACGCCGGTGCACCTCGCGCAGACGGGTAAGCTCTACGACTTCACCGTCGTCTACCGCAGCTTCCCCGGCGTCAAAGTCCCGTTCATCGATGCCATCGTCGATCTTGACGACGGCGCGCACCTGAAGGGCACTTTGATGGGCGTCGATCCCGATCCGGCGACGATCCAGTTCGGCATGCCGGTCAAGGTCGAGTTTCACGAAGCGGTGCCCGCCGGCGCCGACCGCCCGTACCTGACCTTTGTCTTCGTGCCTGCAGAAGGAGCCAAGTCATGAGCGATGTCTATATCGTCGGGATCGATATGATCCGCTTCGGGCGCTACCCCGAAAAGACCGTTCCCGGCCTCGCCGCCGAGGCAGCATTGCTGGCGCTCGATGACGCTGGCCTCACCATCCGCGACATGCAGGCGCTGTTCTGCGGCAACCTCGGCCAGGCGTCGGGCATGGTCGGCCAGCGCATGCTCAGCGAAATCGGCCAGACCGGCATTCCCGTCACCAACGTCGCCAATGCCTGTGCCACCGGCGCCACCGCGTTCCGCGACGCCTGGATGACGATCAAGGCCGGCGTCTATGACACCGTGCTCGCCGTCGGCGTCGAACAGATGGGCAAGGGGCTCCTTGGCGGTGGCGGCGGCGTGTCGCCCGAAGGTCTGGTCGGCTCGTACACCATGCCGGCGATGTTCGCGCATATCGGCATGGAACACAGCCGCCGCTACGGCACGACCTTCGCGCAGTTCGCGCAGGTGTCGGTCAAGAACCACCACC
>CALMPZ010000046.1 GCA_937871645.1 uncultured Polymorphobacter sp. | reverse complement strand
TGCCGCAGCAGGTGTGGCAGTGGCCGGTGCAGCAGCGGCGGGCTTGGGCGCGGCACCGGCAGCACCGGCTTCGATCTGCGCGATGACCGCGCCGACCGCGACGGTGTCGCCGACCTTGAACGCCTGTGCGGTCAGCACGCCGGCGACCGGCGACGGCACTTCGACCGCGACCTTGTCGGTTTCGAGGCTTACGATCGGCGCTTCGGCGGCGACATGCTCGCCGACATTCTTGAGCCATTGGCCAACGGTGGCTTCGGTGATCGATTCACCGAGCGCGGGGATGACGACATCGGACATCAGGCAGCCTTTGCTTTGGACTTGGTGGCAGCATCGCCACTGCTGGTCTGTTTGAACCCGGCGCGGATCGCCGCGGTGACACCGGCGCGCGACGCCCCCAGCGCTTCGGCGATGAGCTTGGCCTGTTCGGCGTTATGGCGGCGCATCAACCCGGTCGCGGTCGACGCGGCGGCAGCACGGCCGGCATAGACCGGTCGGACGCCGAGTGCGTCTTCGATCAGCGGGCTGACGAAGCTCCACGCGCCAGCATTCTTCGGCTCTTCCTGCGCCCAGACCAGGGTCTTGAGGTTGGGGAAGCGCGCCGCATAGCGCTTCACGACATCGGCGGGGAACGGATACAGCTGCTCGATGCGCAGCACATAGGTATCGGTCTGCCCCGACTTTTCGCGGGCTTCGAGCAAGTCGAAATAGACCTTGCCCGAACACAGCACCAGCCGCGTCACATCGTCGTCGACCAGCGCCAGCTTGTCTTCGAGGCAGCGGTGGAAGGTGTTGTCGTGGGTGAAATCCTCGATCTCCGACACCGCGCGCTTGTGGCGCAGCAGCGACTTCGGCGTCATGATGATCAGCGGCTTGCGGAACGGCCGCAGCATCTGGCGCCGCAGCGCGTGGAAATAATTCGCCGGCGAGGTGATGTTGGCGACCTGGATATTGTCTTCGGCGCACAGCTGCAGGAAGCGTTCGAGACGCGCCGACGAATGTTCGGGACCTTGGCCCTCATAGCCATGCGGCAGCAACATCACCAACCCGTTGGCGCGCAGCCACTTGCTCTCGCCACTGACGATGAACTGGTCGATCATCGATTGCGCGCCGTTGACGAAGTCGCCGAACTGGCCTTCCCACAACGTCAGGCACATCGGGTCGGCGAGCGCATAGCCATATTCGAAGCCGAGCACGCCGAATTCGGACAGCGGGCTGTCGAGCACTTCGAAATTTTCGGACAGGCTGCGTAGCGGCACATAGCGGCTGCCGTCGGTCTGGTTGATCCACACCGAATGGCGCTGCGAGAAGGTGCCGCGCCCCGAATCCTGCCCTGATAGCCGGACTCGGTAGCCTTCGACGAGCAACGTCCCGAACGCCAGCGCTTCGGCGGTCGCCCAGTCGATGTTGGTGCCGGTCTTGAGCGACTCGGCCTTGGCCTCGACGACGCGCGCCAGTGTTTTGTGGATGTCGAAGCCTTCGGGGACGGTGGTCAGCGCCTTGCCGACCTGGGCAATCTCGGCAGCAGGCACGTCGGTGTCACCGGCGCGGCGCGCGGTTTCATCCTCGGTCGGCTTGCCGAGCCCGGCCCAGCGGCCTTCGAACCATTCGGCCTTGTTGGCGGAAAAGCTCGCGGCAGCGCCGAAGTCATTTTCGAGCCCGTCGACATAGGCGTCGATCGCGCCCTGCAACCAACCCTTTTCGATGACGCCCTGCGCTTCGAGCCGCGCGGCGTAGATCTCGCTGACCGGCGGATGCTTGCGGATGACCGCGTACATCAGCGGTTGGGTAAAGCTCGGCTCGTCACTTTCGTTGTGGCCGAAGCGGCGGTAACACCACATGTCGATGACGACATCGCGCTTGAACTTCTGGCGGAATTCGGTGGCGACCTTGGTCGCGAAGGTCACGGCCTCGGGGTCATCGCCGTTGACGTGGAAAATCGGCGCCTGGACGATCTTGCCCATGTCCGACGGATACGGCGACGAGCGCGCGAACTGCGGGCTGGTGGTGAAGCCGATCTGATTGTTGACGATGAAGTGGACCGTGCCGCCGGTGTTGTAGCCGTGCAGCCCGGAGAAGCCGAAGCATTCGGCGACGATGCCCTGGCCCGCGAAAGCCGCGTCACCGTGCAGCAGCACCGGCATGACATGCTCGCGTTCGAAATCGCGCTTGATCGTCTGCGTCGCGCGCACCTTGCCGAGCACGACGGGATCGACGGCCTCCAGATGCGACGGGTTGGGCACCAGCGACAGATGCACCTTGTTGCCGTCGAATTCACGGTCGGTCGAGGTGCCGAGGTGGTATTTCACGTCGCCCGAGCCGCCGATGTCGTCGGGATTGGCCGAGCCGCCGGCAAATTCGTGGAAGATGACGCGGAACGGCTTCTGCATGACGTTGCCGAGCATGTTGAGCCGGCCGCGATGCGGCATGCCGAAGACGACTTCGTTGATGCCGAGGCTGCCGCCGACCTTGATGATCGATTCCATCGCCGGAATCATCGATTCGCCACCGTCGAGTCCGAAGCGCTTGGTGCCGACGTACTTGCGGCCGAGGAACTTTTCGAACTGCTCGGCCTCGACGATCTTGGTCAGGATGGCCTTTTTGCCGAGGTCGGTGAACTGGATTTCCTTGTTGCGGCCTTCAAGCTTGTCCTGGAGGAAGCGGCGTTCCTCGACATCGTTGATGTGCATGTATTCGACGCCGACATTGCCGCAGTAGTTGGCACGCAGGATACTGACGAGGTCCTTGACCGTCGCATATTCAAGCCCGAGCGGCCCGCCGATGAAGACCTGGCGGTTCTGGTCGGCTTCGGTGACGAAGCCGTGATATTCGGGCGTCAAGTCGGCGGGCAGCTCGCGCTTGGTCAGCCCGAGCGGATCGAGATTGGCGGCCAGATGCCCGCGCACGCGGTAGGTGCGGATCAGCATCAGCGCGTTGATCGAATCCTGTGCGGCGCGGCGCACGGCGTCGGCATCGGGGGCGGCGACGGGCGCGGCAGTCTTGGCGGCCTTGGGCGGCAGCGCAATACCGGCGGCATCGAGTGCGCTGGTCAGCGCATCGGCGGGCACCGGTGGCCAGTCGCGGCGCGCCCAGCTCGGGCCGGCAACATCGTCGGCTTGGGGCAACAGGCCTTCAAAATCCATCGCTTGGTCTTCCTGCATCGCTCGCACGCAATCACCATGCGTATTAACCATGTGACGCGAAGCGGTCTACCCGCTGGCGCGCATGGCTGCCATGCTTAACGACCGCCGCGACGATTTGGCTGCAAGACACAGCGCAACTTATTCGCGCAGCGCCGGGACAGGACCCGGCGCTGCGCGAACGCATCAGCCGTTGAGCAGGGCCAGCAACGTCGTGCCGAGTTCGCTGGGCGAATCCGAAACGCGGATGCCGGCGCGCTTCATCGCGTCGATCTTGTCCTCGGCGCCGCCCTTGCCGCCGGCGACGATCGCGCCGGCATGGCCCATGCGGCGACCCGGAGGAGCGGTACGGCCGGCGATGAAACCGACGGTCGGCTTCTTGACCTTGTTGAGGCGCAGGAAGTCGGCAGCTTCTTCTTCGGCCGCGCCACCGATTTCGCCGATCATGATGATCGACTTGGTCTCGGGGTCGGCAAGGTAGAGCTCGAGCATGTCGATGAAGTTGGTGCCGTTGACCGGATCGCCACCGATGCCGACCGCCGAAGTCTGGCCGAGGCCGACTGCGGTGGTCTGGTGGACGGCTTCATAGGTCAGTGTGCCCGAACGCGACACGACGCCGACCGAGCCCTTCATGAAGATGTTGCCGGGCATGATGCCGATCTTGCATTCGTTCGGCGTCAGCACGCCGGGGCAGTTCGGACCGATCAGCCGCGACTTCGAGCCCGAAAGCGCGCGCTTGACCTTGACCATGTCGAGCACCGGAATGCCTTCGGTGATGCAGACGATCAGCGGGATTTCGGCGGCGATGGCTTCCAGAATGGCGTCAGCAGCGAACGGCGGCGGCACATAGACCACCGATGCATCGGCGCCGGTGCGGTCCTTGGCTTCGAGCACGGTGTCGAACACCGGCAGGCCGATGTGCTGCGTGCCACCCTTGCCCGGCGCAACGCCGCCGACCATCTTGGTGCCATAGGCGATGGCGGCTTCGGAATGGAAGGTGCCCTGCTTGCCGGTGAAGCCCTGGCAGATGACCTTGGTGTTCTTGTTGACCAAAATGCTCATTGCGCGTCCTTATCTTCAATCGTCATCCCGGCGAAAGCCGGGACCCAGTCGGTCGGGCCAAGCAATTCGATCGAAAGATCGCGCCAACCCGAATTTGCCTTCTCGATCAGCTCAAGCTTCCACTTGCGCTGCCAATCCTTGATCTGCTTCTCACGGACGATTGCGGATTCAATCGTTTCGTGTTGCTCATACCAGACCAGCAGCTTGCAACCGTATTTCGACGAAAATCCGTCGAGCAGGCCGTGCCGGTGTTGATACGCGCGCTTCACCAGATCGCTTGTCACTCCCGTGTAGATCGTCCCGTTGCGGGCGCTGGCGACAATGTAGGTAAATCCACCCATGCTGCCCCCACTGGGTCCCGGCTTTCGCCGGGATGACGATCCGCTTTAGGCTGCCTTCTTCACTTCGGCGACGATCTTGGCCGCCGCATCTCCGAGATTGTCGCCGCTGATGATCGGCAGACCGCTTTCGGC
>CALMPZ010000045.1 GCA_937871645.1 uncultured Polymorphobacter sp. | reverse complement strand
CTCGGTTGCTGCGGCGCCGGCAGCATATGGGTGCAGGGCCTAAGGCCCTGCCCGCCGGAGGCCCTGCCTCAACTCCGGTCGGGAATGACGCGGTCGCGGCCCAGTCGTTTGGCGGTGTAGAGCGCGCCATCGGCGCGCGCGATGACGCTGTCGGGGGTGTCGTCGGGGTGGTTGATCGAGACTCCGGCGGAAAAGGTGATGCGGCCCATGCTGGCACCGTCGGCGGTGCGGCGGATGATCTGCCCCGCCAGTGCGCCGCGCAGCCGGTCGACGGTTGCCATTGCGGCGTCGAGCTTCATGCCGGGCAGGAAGGCGACGAATTCCTCGCCGCCGAGGCGCCCGACGGTACCGGTTTCGCCGACGCCGAGCGCCAGATGCTGGCCGACGAAGCGCAGCACCTCGTCACCGAGTGCATGGCCCCATTGGTCGTTGACGTTCTTGAAGTGATCGATGTCGACCATCGCCACCGATAGGTCCTGTTGCGTTTCGGCGGCGTGCATCTGGGCGTTCGACAGCGCCTCGATGAGGCCGCGGCGGTTGAGCAGGCCGGTCAGCGCGTCGGTGACGGCGGCATTTTCGGCCTTGCGCAACTGGTCGCGCAGCGCTGCGGTTTCGGCGGCGGCGGCTTCGAGCTCGCTTTCCATGCGGCGGTTGGCGGCGACCATCACCGTGGTGGCGGCGCCGAGCGGCTGGATCAGCGCGGCAAGTTCACCGGCAGTCGCCGGGGCGCGGGCGCCGTTGAGCGCGGCGTCGCCATCGGCAATCGCGCGGCCATAGATGGCGAGGTCAGCCTGGCCGTCACGCAGGTGCTGGCTCAACCGGTCGGTGTGTTCGCGCGCGGTTTCGACGAGTTGCGCGATGGCGCTGGCGTCGGATTCGCCGCAATGGTCGCGGCGCAGTTGCTTGACGCCGGCCATGTCGAGCGGCCCGGCTGCCAGTGCTTCATCGAGCGCGCGGGTAATCGCGTGCTCCAGCCCGCCGAGGTAGCGCCAGAACAAGTCATAGACATCGGGTTCGGGCGGCAGGCCGGTTTGCACCAGCAAGTCGCGCAGGCGGTCGAACAGCAGCAGTTGCGGGTGGCCGAGCGCGCCGGCAAGGCGGTCGTCGGCGGTGGTGGCACCGGTTGTGGTGGCTGGCGACTGTTCCATTTCGACCCCTTGAAGCTCTGGGTCGAATAACGGCGCTGGGCCCCTGCGGCTTTATGCCTGCGCGGCTGTCCAGCGCACAAAAATCGCCGTCGGCAGCAAGCGCCCGCGCGCTTCTTCGGCAATCGCCATTTCGCCGACTTCGATATGACCGCCCAGCGGTGCGAAAACCTCGGCCACCAGCTCGCCGATCGCCACGGCCGACATGCGGATCGCATAGACAGTCAGCACCAGGAACGACGACTTCTCGTCGAGCAGCGCGCGTGCCAGCGCCACCAGTTCGGGCAGGTCGCGGTAGAGTTCCCAGATCTCGCCGTCGGGGCCGCGGCCGTACTTGGGCGGATCGAGGATGATGCCGTCGTAGCGCTTGCCGCGCCGCACCTCGCGCCGCATGAACTTGAGCGCGTCGTCAACAAGCCAGCGCACCGCACGGTCGCCAAGGCCGCTGAGCCGGGCATTTTCCACCGCCGACGCCATCGCCTTTTTGGAGGCATCGACATGCGTGACATTGGCGCCCGCCGCCGCGCACGCCAGCGTGCCGACGCCGGTATAGCCGAACAGGTTGAGCACATCCTTGCCGGTTCCGAGCCGCCCGGCCATCCAGTCCCAGTGCACCGCCATGTCGGGGAAGAATGCCAGATGGCGGAAATTGGTGTTCGCCGCCCAGAACTTCAGCGGGCCGCGCGACAGCGGCCAGCTTTGCGGCACCTTCGCATCGAGGTTCCAGCGGCCGCCGCCGTCCTCTTCGGAACCGCCGACGAATTCGCCATCGGCGACCCATGCGTCCGACGCCGGCGTCCACATCGCCTGCGGCTCGGGGCGGATGAAGCGGTAGGGGCCGTAGCGTTCGAGCTTCCGGCCATGGCCGCTGTCGATCAGGCCATAGTCGTCCCAGGCTTGCGTGACGAGCAGCGACAGCTCCATCACGCGGCCTTTTTGACACGCGGTGCGGCGGCGCCGACGCTGGCGCGCGCCACCGGCCCGGCGAGCAGCCGCGCACCGGCCGCGCGCACCATATCGACATTACAGGCGTCCAAGCGCGCAATGACTTCGGCGGGCGGCACGATGCGACCGCGCAACAGCAACTGCCGCGCCAGATATTCGGCCTGCCCGGCGGGGCCTTCGAGCGCCATCAGCAGCCCGGCACGCACCTGCGCGCGGGCGCGCGACAGTTCGGCGGGTTCGAGGCCGGCGGCGCATTGCGCCAGCACGGTTTCGCTCAGTGCAATGGCGCGCGCGGCGTCGCGCTTGGCGGTCGCCATATAGACCGAAAACAGCCCGGTTTCGGCGTAGGGCGTCGTGCTGGCGTAGATGCTGTAGGCCAGCCCGCGCGCCTCGCGCAGTTCCTGGAACAGCCGCGACGACATGCCGCCACCTGCCGCCGTGGCGAATAGCAGTGCCGCGTCATGGTCGGCACCGTCATGGCCGGGTGCAAGGTAGCCGAGCGTCAGATGCGCCTGTTCGAACCTGCGCGCGTCGTGGCGGACATCACCGGCGAAGCGCCCGGGCACCGCCAGCGGCCGCGTGCCGGCAGGCAGGTCGCCGAAGCGTGCCGCGACGAGTGCCACCAGCGCGTCGTGATCGACCTTGCCGGCGGCGGAAATGACGCACGAACCCGCCAGATAATGCGTCGCCAGCCAGTCGCGCAGCATCGTCGCGTCGAGACCGGCGATGCTGTCCTCGCTGCCCAGAATCGAGCGGCCGAGCGGCTGGTCGGGGAATGCGGCTTCCTGCAGATGGTCGAAGACAATGTCGTCGGGGGTGTCGCGGGCTTCGCCCAACTCCTGCAGCACGACCTGGCGCTCACGTTCGAGTTCGGCCTCGTCGAATGCCGGCGCACGCACCAGATCGGCGATGAGGTCAATGCCCAGCGCCAGATCCTCGGCGAGTAGCCGCGCGTGGAACACCGTCATGTCGCGCGCGGTATAGGCATTCAATGAGCCGCCGACATCTTCGACGGCTTCGGCGATGGCGCGGGCGCTGCGCGTCGCGGTGCCCTTGAACGCCATATGCTCGAACAGATGCGCGATGCCGTTGATCCGCGCGGTTTCATGGCGCGAGCCGGTATCGACATGCAACCCGACCGCCACCGTTTCGACCATCGACATCGTCGTCGAGACGATACGAAGCCCGTTGGGCAGCGTGGTGAGGCGCGTGGTCATGCGGTGCGGGCCACCGCACGCGCCGCGATGAAATCTTCGACTGCGCGCAGTTCGGCGGGCAGCACGTCGTAGCGTTCCTCGCGGTCGAACAGTCCCGAAACGCGCGACGGCATCGTCGGGCGCACGCCGGCTGCGCGGTCGACAGCGTCGCGGAACTTCGCCGGATGCGCGGTCGCCAGCGTCACCACCGGGCCGTCGATGTCTGCGGCAAAGGCGCGCCCCGCCGCCAGCCCGATCGCGGTGTGCGGGTCGATTAGCTCGCCGCAATTGGCATAGGCCCAGCGCAAGGTCAGCGCCATTTCATCGGCATCGACGCGGTGGCTATCGAACCAGTTGCCGGCGCGTTGCAGCGCGGCGTGTGGAATGACGAGCTTCTTGTTGGCTTCGAAACCCTGCATCGCGGTGGTCAGCGCGGCGGCGTCGCGGCCGTAGAGGTCGAACAACAGCCGTTCGAAGTTCGAGCTGACCTGGATATCCATCGACGGCGCGGCGGTCGGTTCGACATGGCCGACCGAATAGTCGCCATCGCGCAGCGCGCGCGCCAGAATGTCGTTGACGTTGGTGGCGACGATCAACCGGCCGATCGGCAGGCCCATTTGCGCCGCGACATAGCCGGCGAACACGTCGCCGAAATTGCCCGTCGGCACCGCGAAATTGACCTTCACGCCCGGCGCACCCAGCCGCACGGCGGCGTAGAAATAATAGACCGTCTGCAGCATCAGCCGCGCCCAGTTGATCGAATTGACCGCCGACAGGTTGAAGCGGCCGGCGAACGACGGATCGTTGAACATCGCTTTCACCAGCGCCTGGGCGTCGTCAAAATTGCCCTGCACCGCGATGTTGTGAATGTTCGGCGCCATCACCGTCGTCATCTGGCGGCGCTGGACGTCGGACACCCGGCCTTCGGGATGCAGCATGAACACGTCGAGGCTGGCGCGCCCGGCCAGCGCGGCAATCGCCGCCGAGCCGGTGTCGCCGCTGGTCGCGCCGATGATCGTCAGATGCTGGTCGCGGCGCGACAGGAACTTTTCGAACAGCAGCCCAAGCGCCTGCATCGCGACGTCCTTGAACGCCAGCGTCGGCCCGTGGAACAGCTCAAGCAGCCAGTGGCGGCTATCAAGCTGCACCAGCGGCGTCACTGCGGCATGCGCGAAGCTGCCATAAGCCTGCGCGAACAGCGCGCGCAGCTCGTCTTCGGTCAGCGCATCGCCGACAAAGCCGCGACAGACGCGCACCGCGGTTTCGACATAGTCGAGCCCGGCGAGGTCGGCGATCTCGTCACGCGACAGTTGCGGCCAGCTGCTGGGCAGGTAAAGCCCGCCGTCGCGCGCCAGCCCGGCGAGCGTCGCAGCTTCGAAATCAAG
>CALMPZ010000044.1 GCA_937871645.1 uncultured Polymorphobacter sp. | reverse complement strand
GTCGATACGTCCGTACGACGGTCAGTGCCAACGCCGCGGCGGTGATGCCGGCGGACGCAGCGGCGGGCGCTGACACCATGTGCCGGTCGCAGCGACCGGCCTGACGACAAGACGCCGGCGCCGGAAATCCAGCGCCGGCGTTGTTGCAATCGCCGACAATCGGCGCGACTGGGCAACCTGCCCGCCCGCCGCAACGATCCGACAACACAAAACTGGTCCGAACCCATGGCCGACACCAAATCCCCCGCCACCGACATGCCCGCCGCGCCGCTGCGCCTGACCGTCGTCAACGGCGATCTGTCGTACGCGCACTATCCGGTCATCGTCGGACACTTCGCCGGCGACTCGATCTCCGGCCCCGAAGCGCGGCTCGACACGGCACTCGATGGCGCGCTGTCCCGACGCTATGCGCTCGGCATCTATCCCGCCAGCGTCGGCAGCGTCACCTATGCCGCGCAGCCCGTCGACCGGCGCCCTGGCGGCGTTGTCGTCGGGCTCGGCAACATCGCCGATTTCAGCGCCGGCACGATCCGCAGCGCGCTGATTGCCGGGCTGATAGAACTGGCGCTCGGCGAAGGCCAGATCGCCCGCGTCCGCGACACTATCGGGCGGCTCGATGGCGGCGCCAACCCGACCCCGCGCAACGGCGCCGCGATGGTGATGATCGGCACGCGCACCGGCGTCGTATCGATGACCGACACGCTGGCCGCCATGCTCGGCGCGATTGTCGAGGCGCAGCGCCGACTGGTCGAACAGAAGCTGCGGCCGTTCACCAAAATCCAGATCTTCGCCTATATGGAAGATACCGCGCACACCATCTGGCACACGCTCGACCGGCTGATTGCCACGCCGCAGTTCCGCGGCGCCTTCGCGATCGACGCCGAAGTCGCCTACCGCGACGGCGCCGCGCGCCGCATTGCCCGCGACGAAAACCTCGATGCCTGGCGCGCGCTGCAGATCCAGGAATCGCGGCTCGCCGATGGCAGCACCGGGCTGCGCTTCGCGTCGATCGGCGGCAGCGCCCGCGCCGAAGGGATGCTGGTGGCGGGCAACCGCGAGTTCGTCGACAAGTTCGCGCAGACCATCTACAATTCGCGCGAATCGGCGACCGCGTGGAAGGCCGCTGCGCGGTCGCTTTACCAGCTGATCTGGCCGCCGCAACTCAAGGCGGCACGGTTCGACAACCGCAACCTGCGGCTCATCCTCGATACCGCCGCCGCGTCGCTGCCGTTCGAGCTGATGGACGACCGCCAGGACAACGAAGCCGAAATCGACGGCAACCGCCCGCCCGCGGTGCGCTACGGCATCCTGCGCCAGCTCGTTCAGCAGGACTTTGCGCGCCGCCAGACCGTCGCGTCGGGCGAACGCACCGCGCTCGTCATCGGTGACCCGCATGACGGCGACTGGCACTTCGGCTTCGAACGCCTGCCCGGCGCGCAGGCCGAAGCCAAGCAGGTTGCCGACCAGCTTGAAAGGGCCGGCTTCACCGTTACCCGGCTGATCGGCGCGAACAACCCGCCCGAACGCGTCATCGAACATGTGCTGCGCGGCGGCTGGACGGTGCTCCACGTTTCGGCGCACGGCATCTTCGACTTCACCTTCAAGCGCGAAGCCGACCAGGAAGACGCCGGCACCATCGCGCCCGGCAGCGCCCAGCGCTACACCGGCGTGCTGCTCGGCGACCATATCGTCATCAGCCCCGCGATCCTGCAGGCGATGCCCGATCCGCCGACGTTCGCGTTCATCAACTGCTGCGAACTCGCGGCGATTTCGCCGCGCCAGGAAGAACGCCTGCGCGGCAGCGGCCGCCCCGAATTCGCCGCCAGCTTTGCCGCGCAGATCATCGCAATGGGCGCACGCGCGGTCATTGCCGCAGGCTGGACGGTCGATGACCTGGGCGGCAAGCTGTTCGGCAGCGAAATCTACAACGGCCTGCTGGCGAACAGCGCCGGCTTCGGCGAAGTCGTGCTGAACGCCCGCACCGCCGTCTATGAAGCCAATCCCGATGACAGCACCTGGGGTGCCTACCAATGCTACGGCGAGCCCGACTGGCGGCTCAGCCCGAGGAACGGTGACGAACCCGCTGCCGCCGCGTCGCTGCCCGGCAACGCACGGCTGGCGTTCGCGTCGGCCGCCGAAGCCATCGCCTTCATCGATACCATACGCGAACAGATCGAAGTCGGCTCCGGCCGCAGCGGCAACCGCGACGCGCTGCTCAAATCGCTGACCACGCTGCACATCCGCTTCGACAAGCGCGGCTGGCTGGCGCGACCGCAAGTCGCCGAAGCGCTCGGCCGCGCCTTTGCCGCGCTCAACGAACCCGCCACCGCGATCACGCTGTTCGAACGCGCGCTCCACGAAGATGCGCTGCCGTCGGTGCAGTTGATCGAACAGCTCGCAACGCTGCGGCTGCGCGCCGCCGTCGCACCATTGGCAGGCGGCGGCTTCGTGCCCGATGCCTTCGACCGCATCGCTGCCGTCCGCGCCGATGTCGAAGCACTGTGCAAGATCGCCGGCCCCACCGTCGAACGGCTGACGCTGATCGGCGCCACGTACAAGCGTGAGGCGTTGCTGCAGACCGGCGGCGCCGTCGATGATCGCCTCGCCACCATGCGCGACTGCTACCGCGCCGCCTGGGACCTCGCGCACAGCCGCGCCAATGCCAACGCCTATTACCCCGGCCAATTGGTGGTCGAGGCCGGGCTGCTGATCGACCTGCGTGCCGGCCACGCCGTCACCGACGCCACCAAGGCCGACCTCGCCGGGCTCGCTGTCGACCTCGCATCGAGCGAGGAACAGCTCGACGACTATTGGCACGCCGCCAGTCGGGCCGGCTACCTGCTGTTCGAACAGCTCGCCGCCGGCACGCTGTCACAAGCCGCGCACGACGCCATCGTCCATTGCTACGATAAGGTCATGCTGCGCTGCGGCAGCAACTTCGAGTTCGAAACCACGCTGTCCGACATGCGCTACATGCGCACCCAGCTCGGCTCCGGCAATGGCGCCGCCGCCGCCGCGTGGATCGCGTCGATCGAGGATGCGATTGCGCGGTTGGAGGCGTGAGTTAAGAGCCTCCGGCGGGCAGGCCTGAGGCCTGCACCCATTTGAAGAAGGACACATCGTCATCCCGGCGAAGGCCGGGACCCAGCTTCTGCTTACTGTCGGTGAAAAGTAAG
>CALMPZ010000043.1 GCA_937871645.1 uncultured Polymorphobacter sp. | reverse complement strand
CTGCCGAGCTTCAAGGCTGATCCGGCACGCCACGGCTGCCGCAGCGAGACCATTGTGGCGGTCGATTTCGAAGGCAAGACCATCCTCATCGGTGGCACCAAATATGCCGGCGAAATGAAGAAGTCGGTGTTCTCGATTCTCAACTATTTGCTGCCGCTCAAGGGCGTCATGCCGATGCATTGCTCGGCCAACATCGGTCCCAAGGGCGACACCGCGGTGTTCTTCGGGCTGTCGGGCACCGGCAAGACGACGCTCAGCGCCGACGCCTCGCGCACGCTGATCGGCGATGACGAACATGGCTGGTCGGACACCGCGGTATTCAACTTCGAAGGCGGCTGCTACGCCAAGGTCATCCGCCTGTCGGAAGAAGCCGAGCCCGAGATTTTCGCCACCACCAAGCGCTTCGGCACCGTGCTCGAAAACGTCGTCATCGATCCGGTGACGCGCAAGATCGACCTCGACGACGCGAGCCTCGCCGAAAACAGCCGCGCGTCGTATCCGATCCACTTCATCCCCAACGCCAGCGATGACAACCTCGGCCCGGTGCCCAAGAACATCATCATGCTGACGGCGGACGCGTTCGGCATCCTGCCCCCGATCGCCAAGCTGACGCCCGACCAGGCGATGTACCACTTCCTCAGCGGCTACACCGCGCGCGTCGCCGGCACCGAAATCGGCGTCACCGAACCCGATGCGACCTTCTCGACCTGCTTCGGCGCACCGTTCATGCCGCGCCACCCGTCGGTGTACGGCAACCTCCTCAAGGAGCGCATTGCCAAGGGCGGCGTCGATGTCTGGCTCGTCAACACCGGCTGGACCGGCGGCATCTACGGTGTCGGCAAGCGCATGCCGATCCGCGTGACGCGTGCCTTGCTCGCCGCTGCGCTTGACGGCTCGCTCAACAACGCGCCGTTCCGCACCGATCCGTTCTTCGGTTTCCAGGTGCCGATCACCGTGCCGAACGTCGACATGCAGATCCTCAACCCGCGCGACACCTGGGCCGACAAGGACGCCTATGACGCCAAGGCCAAGGCGCTGGTCAACCTGTTCATCGCCAACTTCGAGCAGTTCGCCGACCATGTCGATGCCGGCGTCCGCGACGCTGCCCCGAAGGCCGCGTGAGCGTCGTTCCCACCGAAATCGCCCCCCGCGACCGCTGGCAAGCCATCGGTCGCGGGCTGCAATGCCGCTGCCCGGCGTGCGGCACCGGTCGCCTGTTCGGCAAGTTCCTCAAGCCAGTGGCGCAGTGCGCGTCGTGCGGCGAGGACTTCACCGCGCAGCGCGCCGATGACTTCCCGCCGTATCTGGTCATCCTGATTCTGGGCCATGTGCTGGCGCCGATCGCTGTCGGCGTCGAAATGGCGTATCACCCGCCGATGTGGGCGTTCGCGCTCACCGCGTCGCTCATTGTCGTCGTGTTGGCGCTGCTGATGCTGCAGCCGGTCAAGGGCGGCGTCATCGCCCTGCAATGGGCCGGCCGCATGGGCGACTTCGCGTAAGTAAATGACCCCTCCCTTTCAAGGGAGGGGCGACTCGCCAAGGGCGAGCGGGGGTGGGTGCTTCGCGCCAGCACTACGCCAGCCCCAGCGCCCGCACCACAGCGCCCTGGTCGAAATACGGGCGCTCGCAGATAATCTTGTCGGTGCCGGGCGCAAACTCGAAGCTCGCCGCCATGCGGACGCGAAAGGTCTTGCCGGTCGGTTCGACAGTGCGGCCCGGCAGCCGCAACGGCCCGAGATGCGTGCCGGTCAGCCAGAATTCTACGAGCACCGAATCGCCGTCCGCCGCAATCGCGATGATGTCGTTGCCCTGATCGGGAAACGGCGTGCGCGACGCGGCGAAATAACCGCGCACCGCCGCCTCACCGTCGAACACCGCGCCGCCACCGTGCATTTCGTAGCGCGGGTGCGCGAAGGTGGCGATGACGCCGTCCCAGTCGTGGACGACTTCGAGCGCCATGTGGTCGCGGACGGTCTGGATGCGGGCAGCGGCGAGGTCGGTCATGGCGTGCCTTCTAGATGTTGTCAGTGTGCATCTGACGCATCGCCGTCCGCCCGCGCTAGCAAATTCTTGCCACGCGGTGCCATTTGATGTAGTCTCTTGTAGTCACAGGTGCCTGCCATGGAATATTCAATCCGCGAAGCCAAGGCGCATTTCAGTGCCGCGATCGCCGCCGTCGAGCGCGGCGAACATGTCACCGTGACCAAGCACGGCAAGCCGGTGGCGACGATCATTCCGGCAGTGCCCGAAAAGACCGGCGTTGACTGGGAAAAGGCGGCACGTATCCGCAAGCAGTTGGGGATCAACCCCGATGACTATGATCTGGGCGACGAGTGGCTCGAAAAATTCAATGACCCGGCGTTCAGTCGCCAAGTGCTGGGTCTCGAAGATTGAGGCTGCTGCTCGATACGCACATTCTGCTTTGGGCGACGGTTGACCCCGAACTGCTGAATATCCGCGAGGATCGCCGGATGCGCGCGCCGGACGCGCAAATTTGCGTGTCTGCGGTGTCGATCTGGGAAATCCGCATCAAATGGAACAGCTTCCGTCGCTCAGGGGCGCGTAAGCTGGATGCATCGCCGCACGAAGTGCTGGCGTTCGTCGAGGATATGAGTTGGCAGCTGGTCGCGCTGACGCCGGGACATGCCGCTGCGGCGCTCGCCCAGCCGCTCGCGCACAAGGACCCGTTTGACGAACTGCTGCTGGTGCAGGCGCAGGAGGAAGGGTTGCGGCTGTTGACGCGGGATAAGTTGTTGGCGGGGCATCCGTTGGTGGTGGGGGCGGAACAAATGTTGCTGCGCTGCGATTGACTCAGGGTTTGATCAGGCACACTTCTGATTAGACATGCGGGGCTATAGGGGGGGCATTGGTGTGAATACACTTTTAAAATTGGCAATCGGACTTTGGGCGTCCACCTCGGCGGCGGCGACCCTAGCCTCACAGTCCGTGCAGTTTGAGGTATGCAGCAGGGCAGATGTGGTGACGGGGTATGTCGCCGGCGGGCTGACCGGAGCCGGTTTGACAGTTGCAGGCGCTGAGGCGTTGGCTGCTGCGATTGGCATAACCGCAGTGCCGCACGTGGCTGGCGGTACAATACTCGCGGCATATGGTTCCGGCGGTTACCTTGCCGGAACGCTCGGCACCGCAGGTGCAACTGCGTTGGGGTTGGCGTCAACGCCGTTGGCTGTGGGCGCGGGATTGGCAGTTGCTGGCGTAGGCGCAATTGGCGGCGGCGCAGCACTTTACTGCCACTATTCGGACTATCGTCCCGTCCAAAAACTGAAGCCGACCCAAAAAGCGAATGTTGCACCCCGCCGGTAGGTCGGAAACCGGTCGGCTAGCGTGTAATTGCGCGGAGTCTGCCACAGAGAGCAAGCAAGGGCGCGGGCAAAGCCCGCGCGTCGGACGGGTTCGGGCGGGATTTCCGCCCGCCCCGCCGGCCGGCGCGGGGCGAGTCCGTCGCTAAGGCGAAATTCGCGAAGTGCAAATTTCGCCTTAGCGACTGGCCGCCCTATCGCGCGAAATACCGCGCATAAGCCGGCAACGTCAAAAACGCCGCCAGCTCATCCGCCAACGTCAACGTCGCAAATATGTCGGCAGCTTCGCGGTACTTCCCCGCTTCAAAGAAGTTGTCGCCAACCTCGGCCTTGAGCACGTCCATCTGTTCGTCGACCACGCACTCGATCAACGCATCATCGACGGTTTCGCCGGTGTCGAGCACCGCGCCGACCTTGCGCCACTGCCACA
>CALMPZ010000042.1 GCA_937871645.1 uncultured Polymorphobacter sp. | reverse complement strand
AGCGCTTCTTCAGCAAGCTCAAACACTTCCGCCGCGTCGCCACCCGATACGACAAGCTCGCCGAAAACTTCCTCGCCATGGTCCAACTCGCGTCAATGCGCCTATGGTTGCGCGCTTATGAGTCTACGGCCTAGTTCAGACCTTTCACGAAATCGAAAAGGCGCCAAATCCTAGAGCTCCAAGCAATTGATAATGAATTTTACACTCGTTGCCTGGCATTGACTTCAATTGGGTGCAGGCGTCACGCTTGGCCGCCGGAGGCCCTTTACTGTTCCGTCGCGCTTGATGCGGGCAAAGCCCGCATGGTGGGCGTTGCGGGCGCGGGAGCGGTGCAAGGCAGGGCAGGCAGGAAGAGCGTGGCCGAGCCACGCCGTCGGCCGGGTTCGTCGGCGTTGCCTCCGCCCCGCCGGCCGGGCCTTTCGCGAGTCCGCGCGTAAGTCGAAATTCGCGAAGGGCAAATTTTGCCTTACGTGCGGCCGCTACAGGCGTGCAGCCTGAACATGCATCCAATCAAAATTCCGCTCGCGCCCCAGCGAAATCCAACCTTCCTCCTCCCAGAAATCAAGGAACGGGCGGCAGGCGGTGCGGGCGAGCCAGGCTTTTTCGCGGCCCCAGCGTAGCTGGTTGTGGTCGGGGTCGAAGTCGATGGCGATGCCCCAGCTGTGCATCGACGGGCGGCTGCCGCCTTTCATGACGCGGTCGTTGAAGCAGCCGCCGGTGACATCGAGCTTGAGCGCTGACAGCTGATCCATGCCGTAGTGCGCCAGTGCTTTGCCGAGCACGCGCGTTGCCGAATCCGCGACCTTTTCGTGCATCCGCATGCGCTGCACGGTCTCGCCGCTCCACGCCAGTTTCATCGGATAGGGTAGCGCGACGGGGATCAGGTTTTGCGTTTTGGGGCCGAAGAACGCCGGCACATCGCCCTGGCGCGGCCAGATCGGGTTTTGGTGCGCGATTTCGGGCGCGGGCGGGGTGATGTCGCGCAGGCGGTTCTGCCATTTTTCAAGTGCGGCGAGCAATTGCGGCCCCGACCAGCCATCGATTGCGCCGGGGTCGAAGCCGGCTTCGGTCAGCATCAGTTGCTGGAAGCCGATCTTGCAGCGCGCGTCGGTCCAGTCGGCGGCTTCGGGGTGGCCGAGGGCGACGAGCGCGGCGCGCGCCGCCTTTTTCGACCCCGCGCCGAAATCGCCATCGGCAATCCCGACGTAGAAACCCTTGGCGGCCAACGCGCGCTGGATGGAACGATCGTCGATCATTTGAGCTCCCTCGGCAGACGGCCGAATTTTGCGCCGGTTCGCGTGTAGCGTCAATGTGCAGGGCTTGCGGCCAGCTTGCCACGCGGTGTTGCGCTGGGCTAGGCAAGCACACAGGGTCGCGCGGACGGGGATATTGCCATGTGGCGATGGATTGCGCTGGCCACTGCCTTTGTATTGCTCGTGGTCGCGGCCTGGTTGTGGAACCGGCCGCATCCTTCGGGGTTGCCGGTGCCGCAGCCCACGCAGATGCCGGTGCCGCCGATGGTGATGCCGGCGCCCGATGCGGTGACACCGGTGCCGCCGGCGGCCGCGCCCGCAGCCAGCGCGCCCGATGACGCGGCGCGCGAGGCCAAGCGCTTTGCGCGGGTCGACAAGGATCACGACAAATCAGTGACGCAGGCCGAGTTTCTGGCGCTGCGGCGCAAGGCGTTTGCCAAGCTCGATGTCGACAAGGACGGCGTGCTGAGTTTCGAGGAGGCGGCGGTGAAGACCATTGCCAAGTTCGCCGGCGCGGATGCCGACCATGACGGGAAACTGACGGCGGGGGAGTTCGAAGCGACGTCGAGCAAGCGACGGACGGGGGATGAGGGGTAGGGGGCTTTCACCCATGCCGAGTCATTCCCGCGCAGGCGGGAATCTACGTCGGGCGCGGCGATTGTCGTGGATTCCCGCCTGCGCGGGAATGACTGGGATTTGGGTTAGACGAACATCGCCTCGATCAACCGCGGGCCTTTGGCGGCGAGCGCTTCGGACAGTGCATCGTACAGGCCTTCGCTGGTGGTGACGCGGACGCCGGGGACGCCCATGCCTTTCGCCAGCGCCACCCAGTCGAGCGACGGGTTCGACAGGTCGAGCATCGACAGCGCCTTGGGGCCGGGGTTCGCCACACCGACGCGGCGCAGTTCGATGTTGAGGATGGCGTAGCTCGAATTGTTGAGGATGATGGTGGTGACGTCGAGCTTTTCGCGCGCCATCGTCCACAGCGCCTGCACGGTGTACATGCCGCTGCCGTCGGCCTGCAGCGCGACGACCTTGCGGTCGGGGCAGGCGACCGCGCAGCCGACGGCGAGCGGCAGGCCCTGACCGATGGCGCCGCCGGTCAGCGCCAGCCAATCGTGGCGCTTCGATCCGGCGCTGAACATGAAGGCGGCGCCGCCGAGCGTCGCGGATTCGTCCGATACGATGGCGTTTTCGGGAAGCAGCTTGGCGACGACGGCGGCGAGGTTGGCCGGGTTGAGCGGGCCGGGTTCGACCGGCGGCGTGCCCGGTGTGGCGATGCCGGCGGGTTCGGCAGGGGCGCCCAATGCGTCGGCGAGTGCGGTCAGCGCGGTTTGCGGGTCTTCGCGCGGGGTGGCGAGGCGTACCAGTTTGACGCCGTCGGGGGACAGCCGGCTCGCCTTGC
>CALMPZ010000041.1 GCA_937871645.1 uncultured Polymorphobacter sp. | reverse complement strand
CGATGTTTCGACGGGCCTCAACGCCCGGGCGACGCCGGTGGCGGTCGCGCGGCTGGGCGGCGTGACGCGCGCGGCGGTGCAACCCGCAGCCGGCGACAGCATCTTCGGCGGGCAGGGCGCGCTGATCACGCTCGCGGCGGGCGAGGACATTCTGCTGCGGCCGCGCGCCTTCCAGTTCATCGAACTCGGCGAAGAGGGCGCCCGCAAGGCCGGTGGCTCGCGGCCGGCGGCGTGGCTCGAACTGCGCAATGCGATGCAGGAAGCGCAGCGCTATGCCCGCAGTCCGGCGGCCTATAGCGACGGCCGCGACCGCGAAGCGCTGGTGACGCGGCTCGATGCGGCGGCATTGGTGCCCGTCGTCGAAGGCCGCATGCCGTTGATGGTGCATGTCGATCGCGCCAGCGACATTCTGAACGTGCTGCGGCTGCCGCAGGAGTTCCCGAAAGTCCGGCTGATCCTGCTCGGTGCGCGCGAAGGCTGGACGGTGGCGAACCAGATCGCCGCCGC
Source organism: uncultured Polymorphobacter sp. (assembly GCA_937871645.1). Taxonomy (GTDB): domain Bacteria; phylum Pseudomonadota; class Alphaproteobacteria; order Sphingomonadales; family Sphingomonadaceae; genus Polymorphobacter_A. Next base: position 4,679 of record CALMPZ010000041.1, on the reverse strand, counting down.
CAAGGTGCCGGTCATCACGATGGCGCTGATGGACCTGCCCGATGGGTTCGAATCGCTGGCATCGACACGGTCGAATGCTGGCCGCCTGGTCGCGGCGGGCGTCTTCGTCGGGCTCGGCATGACCACCGACGGCAGCGGCAACCAGCCGCGCAACCTGCCGCAACAGGCGGGGAACGCCGTCGCGCAGGGCCGTTTGCCCGGCGCGGTCGGGCTGACCCCGGCGCAGGCACTCGCGGCGATGACGCGCAGCAATGCGCGCATCCTCGGTATGGATGATGTCGGGACGCTCGAGGCCGGCAAGGCCGCCGATGTCGTGGTCTGGGACGGCGATCCGCTCGAACTGTCTTCGGCGCCGAGCACGGTCATCATCGGCGGCGTCGTCCAGCCGACGGTGTCGCGCCAAACGATGCTGCGCGACCGCTATATCTCGCTGCAACACGACCAGCTTCCTTTGGCCTATCCGAGGTGATGCCATGCCTGAACTCGCACTTGCGCTGATTGCGTTTGTCGGCAGCCACGAGCTGCTGTCGCACGCGTTGCGAAAGCCGTTGGTGGCGAAGCTGGGAGAGGGCGGGTTTGCCGTGCTCTATTCGGTGGTCGCGGCCGCGACATTGTTCTGGGCGGTCAACGCCTGGCAACGCGCCGAGCCGGCGCAATTGTGGACTGCGCCGCTGTGGATGTGGAGCGTCGGGTCGATCGTCATGCTGATCGCCAGCATCTTGTTCGTCGGGTCGATGACCTCGCCCAATCCGGCGCTGCCGGGGCGCGGGGCTGCTGCCAATGCCGCGCCGCGCGGGGTATTGCGCATCACCCGCCACCCGATGATGTGGGCGTTCGGGCTGTGGGCGGCGGTGCACGCGACGCTGTCGGGCGACAAGGCGACGGTGTTGTTCTGTTTCGGATTGGGCTTCCTCGCGCTGTTCGGGGCGTCGATGCAGGACCGCAAGAAGCGCGGCCAGCTCGGCGCGGCCTGGGCAGCGCATGAAGCCAGCACCAGCTATCTGCCGTTCGGCGCGCAGTTCGGCGGCCGGTCGTCATGGTCGAGCATCAACCCCGGGCTGGTAGCGACGCTCGGTGGCGTGGTGCTGTGGCTGGCAGCGACCTGGGCGCATCCGATGCTCGGCGCGCCGGTGGTCGGCCTGTGGAGCATGATCGGCTAAAGCCGGACAGGCAAAGAATCTGGGGAGTTGAAGATGGACGTAGCCGGTAAGACGGTCTGGATTACCGGTGCATCGTCGGGTATCGGCGCGGCGCTGGCGACGGCGTGCGCGCGTGCCGGCGCCAAGCTGGTGCTGTCGGGGCGGCGTGCCGATGCGCTGGCCGAAGTCGCCGGCCGCTGCCAGGCGCAGACGCTGGTGCTGCCGTTCGAAACCACCGACCTCGACGCGCTGCCCGGCATCGTCGCGCAGGCGGAAGGCTGGAGCGGCGGCATCGACATTCTGGTCAACAACGCCGGCATCTCGCAGCGCAGCCTGGCGCGCGACACCAGCTTCGACGTCTATCGCAACATCATGGAAGTCGACTATTTCGCGCCGCTGCGGCTGACACAGCTTGTGCTGCCCGGCATGCGCGCGCGCGGCTCGGGGGCGTTCGTCGCCATCTCCAGCCTCGCCGGCAAGTTCGGCTCGCCGCTGCGTACCGGCTATTGCTCGGCGAAGTTCGCGCTGATCGGCTATTTCGATGCGCTGCGCGCCGAAACCGCACACGAAGGCATCGAAGTCTTCGTCGTCACCCCCGGCTTCGTCAAAACCTCGATTGCCGCCAACGCACTCACCGCCGACGGCTCGGTGCGCGGCCGCTCCGACGACAATATCGAAGCCGGCATCACCGCCGACGAAGCCGCACAGCAAATCCTCGACGGCATGGCCGCCGGCCGCCGCGAAATCCCCGTCGGCCGCGGGCCGGAAATGGCGATGCTCGACCTGCTGCGCGCCGACCCCGACAAGATTTTCGACATGATGGCGGCGCAGGGCAAGACGATTGCGACGGCGGAGAAGTTGCCCTGAGGGGGGAGATTTAAGGGCCTCCGGCGGGCAGGGGTGACCCCTGCACCCGATTATTGGGACCCTGCCAAACTAATGGGTGCAGGCCTCAGGCCTGCCCGCCGGAGGCCCTTTATCACTTCCCGTCACCGTACCAACCGCGATATGACAGCGGCGCATTACAGACAGGCACGCCATGACTCGCAAATATTTCGGCACTGACGGTATCCGCGGGCTGACCAACACGCCGCCGATGACGGCCGAGGTGGCGATGAAGGTGGGCCAGGCGGCGGGGCTGAAGTTCCTGCGCGGGTCGCACAAGCATCGTGTTGTCATCGGCAAGGACACGCGGCTGTCGGGTTACATGATGGAATCGGCGCTGACGGCGGGGTTCACATCGGTGGGGATGGATGTCGTGCAGGTCGGGCCGATGCCGACGCCGGCGGTGGCGATGCTGACGCGGTCGATGCGCGCTGATCTGGGCGTGATGATTTCAGCGAGCCATAACCCGTATCACGACAATGGCATCAAGCTGTTCGGGCCGGATGGCTACAAGCTGTCCGACGCTGACGAACGCGAGATCGAGGCGTTGCTCGGCACAAACATTGCACTTGCGGCACCCGCGGCGATCGGCCGGGCGCGGCGCATCGATGACGCGCAGGGGCGCTACATCCATTTCGCCAAGTCGACGTTTCCCGAGGATCTGCGCCTCGACGGGCTGAAGGTCGTGCTCGATTGCGCGCATGGCGCCGCCTACAAGGTCGCGCCGCTGGCGTTGTGGGAGCTGGGCGCCGATGTCATCCCGATCGGCGTGGCGCCCGACGGCTTCAACATCAACGACCATATCGGCTCGACGCACCCGGCGGCGCTGCAGGCGAAGGTTGTCGAGACTGGCGCCGCCATCGGCATCGCGCTCGACGGTGACGCCGACCGGCTGATCGTCGTCGACGAAAAGGGCAAGATCATCGACGGCGACCAGCTGATGGCGCTGATCACCCAGCGCTGGCAGCAGGACGGCCGGCTGCGCGGCGGCGGGCTGGTGGCGACGGTCGTGTCGAACCTCGGGCTCGAACGGATTTTGCAGGGCATCGGGCTGGAATTGTTCCGCGCGCAGGTCGGTGACCGCTATGTGCTTGAAATGATGCGCGCGCGTGGGCTCAACGTCGGTGGCGAACAGTCGGGGCATATCATCCTCAGCGACTATGCGACGACCGGCGACGGGCTGGTTGCGGCGCTGCAGGTGCTTAGCGTGCTGGTGGCGACGGGCAAGCCGGCGTCGGAGGTGCTGCACCTGTTCGACACGCTGCCGCAACTGCTCAAGAACGTGCGTTTTGCCGGTGGGGCGCCGTTGGAGGCCGCGTCGGTCAAGGCGGCGATTGCCGCAGGCGAAGCGCGGCTCAACGGCACCGGCAGGTTGCTCATCCGCAAATCGGGCACCGAGCCGCTGATCCGCGTCATGGCCGAGGGCGAGGACATCGGCGTCGTTACCGAAGTCGTCGACGAGATTTGCGCGGCGGTCGCGGCGGCTTAACTAGTAAGCAATTCTTGAAGTTGAGAGGTTGGCCAATGGCAAATGCAGATGACTTCAGGAAAGAACTATCCCGCAGGATTAGTGCTGCCACTCAAGCAGGGTTCGACCACGTTGACGTTGTAGCGGGCGAACTGCACTCTGCGGCAGGCGGGCAACTCGGCAAGGAATCACGCCTCCCGAATTGCTGTGGCGTGATGCGGCAAGAGTGGCGGAGGGGGGACGAGATTGTCTCCGAACGCCTTTCCGATACTACCACATTTGCAATTCGCTACCGATTACCGCGCTGACATGAAGAACATGGTGCGCGTCCTCATCGTCGCCGGCTCGGATTCGGGCGGCGGTGCCGGCATCCAGGCCGATATCAAGACGGTGACGATGCTTGGCGGCTATGCGGCCACCGCTGTCACCGCGATTACCGTGCAGAATACGCTCGGCGTCAGCGCCATTGTGCCCATCGCGCCCGACGTGGTCGCGGCGCAGATGCGCGCGGTGCTCGATGATATCGGCGCCGACATCGTCAAGATCGGCATGTTGGGTGACGCGGCGGTGATTGCCGCCGTCGCCGAAGTGTTGCGCGAGGCGCGGCTGCCGGTGGTGCTCGACCCCGTGATGGTCGCCAAGGGCGGCGCGGCGCTGCTCGAAGATGACGCGGTCGAGGCGATGCTGCGGCTGCTGGTGCCGCTGGCGACGGTGGTGACGCCCAACACGCCCGAACTCGCGGCGCTGGCGGGCAGCGACATCGAGGACGAGGGCGATGTCGTGCTGGCGGCGCAGGAGTTGCTCGACCTCGGCGCGCGTGCAGTGCTGGCCAAGGGCGCGCACATGGACGGCGCGGAAATTGCCGACTGGCTGGTGACGCCGTCGCTGCAGACGCGCTTCGTGTCGGCGCGCATCGACACAGTGCACACGCACGGCACCGGCTGCACGCTGGCGTCGGCGCTGGCGACGTTGCTGGGACAGGGCGTGGCGCTGCCCGAAGCCGTCGAACGGGCGCGCGACTATGTCCAGGCGGCGATCCGTGCGGCACCGGGGTTCGGCGCCGGTCACGGGCCGCTGGGGCACAATTGGGCGCTGGCGCGCTGAAACCCGATTTCGCGCATGAAGCGGCGCTCGGCGGCCGTGTCGCGGGGGTCGACGAGGCCGGGCGCGGGCCGTGGGCAGGGCCG
>CALMPZ010000040.1 GCA_937871645.1 uncultured Polymorphobacter sp. | reverse complement strand
TTCGCCGCGCCGCGCGACTTTTCGGCGCTGGTGCGACTGTCGAACGGCTTCAGCGCCACCAAACCCGACTGGTTTCCCGACCTTGTCGGGCTGGCGGTGAAGGTCGAAGGCGTTGTCGGCGACAAGCTGTTGCCCGGCGAAGCACGTGCGGCGACGCAGGATTTTCTGGCGCTCGACCGCGGCTATCTGCCCGTCGACCACGCCGGGCACCTGATGGTGATTTCGCTGGCGACGGGCAATCTGTTGACCGCGCCGTTCAAGCTGCTGCGCGGGCTGGGGATGGCCAAGGGGCTTGAGGTCATCTTCTGGACGATCGGCTGGTCGCTGCGCCGGCTGTTCCTGAAAAGCGTCGTGACCATCGGCTTTTCGGGCGTCGTGCCGGTGTCGGTCGGGCCGACGCCGGCGAAGTTCCACTGGCGCCCGCGCCAGTCGGGGCCGGCACCGGGGCGCAGTCGCGGGTCATGGACCGACTATCTGCGCGACGAACTGCGGCGGCGTCTGGCGGCTGGCGATATCGGCTTCGACCTGTATCTGCAGTTCCATGTCGATGATGTCCGAACGCCCGTCGATGGTGGCTACGCCTGGGACACCGGCGTCGCGCCGATGGTCAAGGTCGCCGAGCTGGTGGTGAAGGCCTGCGACCTCGACGGGGCCGCGGCGCAGGCGAGCGAGGCCGAGGTCAACCGGCTGGCGTTCAACCCCTGGCACGGCATCGCCGCGCATCAGCCGGTCGGCAATATCCAGCGCGTGCGCGGACTTATCTACCAGAAGAGTGCGGCGCTGCGATCGGCGGCGGCCGACCCGCGGCAGTCAGAGCAGGCCTAGGCGCTGCAGTTCGGCGCGCAGCGGCGCGGCGCCAGTGAAGTGGTGACCGGGGAAGCCCGCGACCTCGCCGGCTACAACATTTTCGAGCCGGTCATCGATGAACAGGCCCTGCCCGCGCGCCAGCCCGAAGCGGTCCAGCGCCAGCGCGTAGATTGCCGGATCGGGCTTGGTCAGCCGCTCGGTGCCCGATACGACGATATCGCGGAAATGGTCGAACACCGGCGCGCTGGCGCGGAACGGTACCCAGAATTCGGCGCTGAAATTGGTGATGCCGAACAGCGGCACGCCGCGTGCAGCAAGGTCATCGACGAGGTCGAGCATCCCCGGCACCGGCCCCGAAATGGTTTCGAGCCAGCGCGGCACATAGGCGGCGATGAGGGCGGCGTGGTCGGGGAATGCGGCCGTAAGTTCGGCGGTGGTTTCGCGCCACGGGCGGCCGGCGTCATGCTGGAAGTGCCAGTCATGCGTCACGACATTCGCCAGAAACCAGTCGAGTTGCGCCGGATCGGCGATCAGCTTGGCGTAGAGAAAGCGCGGATCCCAGCCATAGAGAACGTTGCCGATGTCAAAGACGACAGCGGTAGGCGGCATGACGATGGGGGACGAATCAGGCGCAGGGCCGGAAACGCGGCTGATCAGCCCTGACGCGCCTTGAAGCGACGGTTGGTCTTGTTGATCACATAGGTGCGGCCGCGGCGGCGGACGACCTGGCAGTCGCGGTGGCGGCCCTTGAGCGACTTGAGCGAGTTACGAACTTTCATTGCGGTAGTCCCGTCGAATTCTGGTGTCGGTATGGAAAGGCGCGTTCCTAGGGGCGAGGCCCGGCCAAGTCAAGGCCGCAGCAGTGGCAATCAGACGTTTGAGCGCTGCGCCAGCTCGCGCTCCCACGCCAGCGCATGGCCGACGATGGTATCGAGGTCGGCGTAGCGCGGCACCCAGTCAAGCTGCTGCAGGATCAACTCCCCCGTCGCAACCAGCGCATCCGAATCGCCGCCACGGCGCGGTGCCAGCACACGGTCGAGCTTGACCCCGGCGACACGATCGACAGCGTCGAGCACTTCGAGCACCGAAAAGCCGCGCCCATAGCCGCAATTGAGTGTCAGCGAGGTGTCAGGGTCGGCCATCAACCGGTCGAGCGCCGCGACATGCGCGGCCGCCAGGTCGCTGACATGGATATAGTCGCGCACGCCGGTGCCGTCGGGCGTGGCGTAGTCGGTGCCATAGACCGCGACCGAGGCGCGTTTGCCGAGTGCAGCCTCGACGGCAATCTTGATGAGGTGCGTGGCGCCGGCGGTCGACTGGCCGGTACGCCCCTGCGGATCGGCACCCGCGACATTGAAATAGCGCAGCACGGCATAGTTCAACGGGTGCGCGGCGGCGACATCGGCGAGCATCAGCTCGGTCATCAGCTTCGAGGTGCCATAGGGATTGATCGGCAGGCGCGGCGTCGCCTCATCGACCGGCACGGCTTCGGGCGCGCCATAGACGGCGGCGGTCGAGGAGAAGATGAAGT
>CALMPZ010000039.1 GCA_937871645.1 uncultured Polymorphobacter sp. | reverse complement strand
GGTCGCCGGGTCGCGAGCCGTCAGGATTAGCTCGCAGCCGCGCGCCGCGTAGCCCTGCGCAAGCGCCGCCCCGATGTCCGAGCCGGCGGCGAAGATCAGCACGGGGTGTTTGATTTCGGTCATCACAGCTCCAGGCGTCACAGTTCAAGGCGGCGCGATTGCAGCGATTCGATGCGTCCGGCAAGACCGTAGCGCCGCCGCACCTCGCGGAACGCTGCAAGCTGCGGATAACCGCGCGCGACCGCTGCCGGCGTGGTGCAAGCATCCTTGGTCAGATAGACGCGCCCGCCATGTTCGGCGGTAATCGCATCGAGCCGCGCCAGCAGCGCCAGATTGGCCGGCGTCGCGGGAAAGTCCATCGCCAGCGTATAGCCCTCCATCGGGAACGACAGCATACCGAACGACGCCGGCCCCATGCGCTTGAGCACCGCGAGGAACGATGCGCCGCCACCCGCGGCAATCGCATCGAGCAGCCGCCGCAACCCCGCCGGACTTTCGGCCAGCGGCAGCACGCACTGATACTGCACGAATCCGCGCGCGCCGTAGATGCGGTTCCAGCCGAGCACCGCATCGAGCGGGTAGAAATACGGGTCGAGGTCGACCAGCCGCTCGCCGGTCGCCGGCAGGTGGTACGCCAGTTCGTTGAACGCCTTGACCGTCGGCCACGACAGCGCAAACCCCGGAAAGTCGATCGGCACCGTCAGCGGCCGCCGGGCGTTGCGCGCAAACGGCGTCGCGCGGTCCGCCGCCGGGAGTTCATCGAGCCGTGCATGTTCGCCCAGATGCACCACCGACCGCCCGAGCCGCGCACCGCGCGCCAGCCCGTCGATCCACGCCACTGAATAGGTCGATGCCGCCGACGCCTCGAAAATGTCGAGCGCGGTCGCCAATTCGGGCGCCCGCAACGTGCGCTGGCGGATGCGCGAGGTCTCGACGCGCTGCAGCCGGAACGCGGCGCGGACGATGACGCCGGTCAGCCCCATGCCGCCGCAGGTTGCGGCGAACAGCTCGGGCTCGCTGTCTCGAGCCGCGCGCACGCAGCGCCCGTCGGGCAGCACCAGATCGACCCAGTCGAGATGGTCGCCGAACGACCCGGCGCCGTGGTGGTTCTTGCCATGGACGTCGGACGCCACCATGCCGCCGACCGTGACGAACCGCGTGCCCGGCGTCACGGGCGCGAACCAGCCGCGCGGCAACAGCGCATCGGTAATGTCGCCGAGCAGCACACCGGCCTCGCAGGTCAGCGTGCCGGTCGCGTCGTCGAAGGCGAGCAGGTGCGACATCCGCGCCGACGAAATGACGCCGTCGGGGTTGAGCGCGGAGTCGCCGTAAGCGCGGCCATTGCCACGCGCGATGCTGTCGGGCAGCGTCGCCAGCGTCGCTGCCACCGCGTCGGGCGTGTCGGGGGTGGCGACGGCGCAACTGGCGCGCGGAAACCGCCCCCAGCCGCCGAGCTGGATGGTCAAGTCGACACCAGCACGACCGCGACAACCGCCGCCATCGTCAGCCAGCTTAGCCGGTCGGTGATCGCGAAAATAACCGGATCATCGTGCAGCTCGCCGCGGCCCGACAGCAGCAGCACGCGGCTGATCCAGTACATGATCAGCGGGCAGATCAGCCACAGCCATTTGGGATGTTCATACAGTCGCACGACCTTGCTGCTCGAAATATACAGCGCGAACACCAGCACCGCGCCGAACCCCGCCGCCGTCGCCATCGGCTGGAGCAACGCCAGATCGCCGACGCGGTAGCCGCGCCCAGGCGTGTCGGCGATGCCGCGTTCGCGCAGTTGCACCAGTTCCGAGCAGCGTTTGACCAGCGCCAGGCTGAAGAACAGGAACAGGCTGAACATCAGCAGCCATTGCGCATCGTCGCTGTCGGTGACCACGACGCCGCCGACAACGCGGATAGTGTACAGCCCGCCGAGCACGATGACATCGATGATGGCATGGCGCTTGAACAGCATCGAATAGCCCAGCGTCGTGGCCACATAGATCGCCAGCACCAGCATGAACGTCGGCGACAGGAACGACACCAGAAATAGCGTCAGCGCCATCAGCAGCGTTGCCAGCAGCAGGCCGTCGAGGACCGGCAACGCCCCTGATGCGAACGGCCGCCGCAGCTTGCGCGGATGCGCGCGGTCGCCGGGCAGGTCGAGCAGATCGTTGATGACATAGGCGCTCGATGCCGCGGCGCAGAAGCACGCGAACGCCAGCAGCGACTTGCCGAACATCGGCAGGCCAAGCTTGTGGCCGGCGAACATCGCCAGAAACACCAGGCTGTTCTTCGCCCATTGGTGCGGCCGCATGGCGCGCAAATAGTCCTTCAGCCGGCGCTG
>CALMPZ010000038.1 GCA_937871645.1 uncultured Polymorphobacter sp. | reverse complement strand
GCGCTGGCCCGCTACGGCCTGACACGGACCGAAATCCTGTGAGCGGCCTGCACCGCCTCCGCATCGTCGCGATCCTGCTTGGCGGATCGCTGATCATTGGCGAAGCCTATCGGTCATGGGGCGCCGGCCGCACCCCGACGTCGTGGCTCGACGATATGCTGATGGGCACGCTGCTGATCTGCGCGGCGATTGCCGTCGCGCGCGGCGGCTGGCAGCGCCGTGCGCTGTTCACCGGCGCCTGGGGCGTTTGTGCGGGGATGCTGTATGGCAGCTTCTTCGGCAAGGTGTTCGATCCGGCAAGGGCAAATCCCGGCAATTTTTCGCTGGGCACCTTGACGGCGCTGGTCGGTGTGGCGTTTGCAGTTTCGGTGCTGGGGTTCATTGCCAGCCTGATTGTGGCGGACGCTGCGCCGCCAAATGATGATATTGCGGGATAACGACACATGCCGATGACCGACGACCAGTTGCGCGACACGATGAATGCCCGGATGTCGCCATCGGCGCGCTTGCTCGGCATGAATATTCTCGAAGTCGATTCAAAGGCCGGGCGCGTGCTGATGACGTTCGAGCCGCGCCCCGAATTCTGCAACCCGATGGGCAGCGTCCAGGGCGGCTTCGTCACCGCGATGCTCGATGACGCTGCGGCCTATGCGGCGATCATCCACTCGGGCGAGCGCATCGCGGTGCCGACCATCGAGCTCAAGGTCAGCTTTTTCGGCCCGGCGCGCGCCGGCAAGCCGCTGCGCGTCGAAGGCCGCTGCATCAAGCTCGGCAAGCGCGTCGCGTTCATGGAAGCCGATATGTTCGACGAAAACGGCAAGGTGCTGGCGCGCCTCAGCACCAGCGCCAGCCCGATGAAAATGGGCGAGGCCAATCTGGTCCCGCCAACCGCGGCCGCGACAAGCGGCGCAGGAGAAGCCCAATGACCGACACCGCCGCCGAACCCGAAGTCCTGACCCGCCGCGAAGGCCGCGCGCTGTTCATCACGCTCAACCGCCCCGCCGCGCTCAATGCGCTCAACAAGGCGATGTGCGATCACGTTCAGGCCGCGCTGTATGACAGCATCGGCGATGCCAAGGTCAACGTCGTCGTCATCGACGGCGCCGGCGACCGGGCGTTCTGCGCCGGCGGCGATGTCGTCGGGCTCTACCACCTCGGCCGCGCCGGCAGCCCCGAATTCGAAAAGTTCTTCTACGACGAATACCGCATGAACCAGACCGTCGCGGTCTATCCCGACGACTATGTCGCGCTGCTCGACGGCGTCACCATGGGCGGCGGCGTCGGCCTGTCGATCCACGGCCGCTACCGTGTTGCTACCGAACGCACGCTGTTCGCCATGCCTGAAACCGGTATCGGTCTCATCCCAGATGTCGGCGGCACGCACGCGCTGGCGCGACTGCCGGGGTTCATCGGCACCTGGTTGGCGCTGACCGGCGCGCGCATCAAGGCCGCTGACTGCGTCTATGCCGGCATCGCGACGCACTATATCCCGTCCGACCGCCTGCCTCTGCTGCGCGAATTGCTGGCCAAGGGCGAGGAGCCCGTCGACCAGATCCTCGCCACGCTCGATGCACCTGCCGGCGAAACCACGCTCGAAGCGCTGCGCGACGCCATCGACTATCACTTCGCGCACGACAGCGTCGAAGCCATCATGGAATCGCTGGCGGGTGGCGATGACTGGGCGCTGGCGCAACACGCCATCATCGCCAGAATGTCGCCGACGTCGCTCAAGCTCAGCCTTGCCGGGCTGCGCATGGGCCGTCACGCGTCGATCGAGGAAGCGCTGCAGAACGAATACCGCATGGTCTGCGCCATCAAGCACCACCACGACTTTTTCGAAGGCGTGCGCGCGCAGCTGATCGACAAGGACAAGGCGCCGAAATGGTCGCCGGCAACGCTCGCCGAAGTCGATGACGCGCTGGTCGAAAGCTATTTGCGCGAACCCGAAGGCGGCGACCTGCGCTTCGATTAGGCCGGGGGAGCAAGACGATGTGGTTGGTCCGCAAGCCACCGATGTCGGCAAGGGCGCTGCTGCGCGCGTTCCAGATGGTGCGCGGCGGCGAACCCGATCCGGGCTTCATGGCCGATCTCGCCTATCTGCAGAACCGCGACCTTGACCTGTCGGTGCGGCTGGCCGCCATGCTGACGTTCAACGCGCTGATGGTGGCGGCGGCGATCAACCCGATCACCGCCTCGCCGGGCGCGCCGCTCAGCCTCGATGCCGGACATCAGCCCGCCGAAGTCGTGGTGGTCGCGATCGGCGTCATGCTCATCGGTATATCGGCGCTGGCCTGCGTGCGCGCCATGCTGATCGGCGAGGAATTCGACAGCAACGGTGTCGAGGATGATGCGGCCGCACTCGCGCAGCGCTTGTTCGCCGCTTATTGCGTGTCGGTCGACAAGCAGGCGCACACGCTGACCCGTGCCGTCACCTATACCGTGGCGGGCGGCGTCATCACCTTGCTCGCCTGGGTGTGGATCCTGATCGACAAGATGTAGCTCGCGGACGCGGCACCGCGCAGGTCGCCATTTGGCGGCAATTGCGCGCAGCATAAATTGCCCGTCGCGCTTTGCCGATTGGCGCGCTAGTCTCCCGCAAAATCTGGGGAGATCAACATGACCGATACCAACCGCCGCTGGCTGCTTGCGACACGCCCTGTCGGCGCCGTCAAGGACAGCGACTTCACGCTCGACAGCGGCCCCATCCCGGAGCCGGGTGAGGGCGAATTCCTCGTCCGTGTCACGCATCTGTCGTTCGACCCGACGCAGCGCGGCTGGCTCGGCGGCGATACCTATCTGCCCGCGGTCAAGATCGGCGATCCCGTCCGCGCCGGCGCCATCGGCCAGGTCATCGCCTCGAACAATCCCAAGTTCAAAGTCGGCCAGCTCGTGCAAGGCACCTTCGGCTGGCAGGAATATGTCGTGTCGAACGGCATGACTGAAACCGGGCCGGTGGCCATCGTGCACGCCGGCGTGACGCCCGAACAGGCGCTCGGCGTGTTCGGCATCACAGGTCTGACCGCGTATTTCGGCCTAACCGACCTCGGCAAACCGCAGCCCGGTGACACCGTGCTGGTGTCGGGCGCGGCAGGCGCCACCGGATCGGTCGTCGTGCAGGTCGCCAAGGCGCTCGGCTGCAAGGTCATCGGCATCGCCGGCGGCGCGTCGAAATGCGCCTTCGTCACCGATGTCGCCGGCGCCGACGCCTGCATCGATTACCGCGAAGGCAATGTCGCGCGCCGCATCCGGGAGCTGGCGCCCAAGGGCGTCAACATCGTCTTCGAAAATGTCGGCGGCGAAATCCTCGATGCCGCACTCGCCAACCTCGCGATGCGGGCGCGGATCATCCTGTGCGGCGGCATTTCGTCGTACAATGACACCAGCGATGCGCGCTCGCCCGGGCTGCTCAACTATATGAACATCACCGTGATGCGCGCGACGATGACCGGTTTCATCGTGCTCGATTATGCACCGCGCTTTGCCGAAGGCGTGCAGGCGCTGGCAACGATGATGGCGCAAGGCAAGCTCAAGACCATCGAGGACGTCCAGCACG
>CALMPZ010000037.1 GCA_937871645.1 uncultured Polymorphobacter sp. | reverse complement strand
GCTGGTCGAAGGCGATGCGCCACCGGTCGTCTATATCCCGCGCGCCGATGTCGACCTCGAGCTGTGCAAGCCGAGCGCGCAAGTCACCCGCTGCCCGAAGAAGGGCGACGCGGTGCATTACAGCATCGTCATCCATGACCGCGTCGCCGAAAATTCGTTGTGGAGCTATGAAGCGCCGCTGGCCGCTGCCGCCGCAATTGCCGGGTTTGTCGCCTTCTATCCCGACCGAGTCGACAGCATTGTCACGCACCCGCAGGAACTGCGCGGCGGGTCGCTGGCGTGAGGGTTTTGGTGTTGCTGGTGCTCCTCGCGGGCTGTGCGTCGCCCGCGCCGTCGCCGGCAGAAAAGGCCGCGTTCGCCGCCAAGGCCATGCCCGGCGATGCGCGGCTGGCGGGGCTCTACACCCAGTCGTGCAAGACCTGCCACGCCGATCCCGCCACCGGTGCGCCGCTGGTCGGTGACGCCGAGGCCTGGGCGCCGCGGCTGGCGCAGGGGCCTGACGTGCTGCTCGCCAGCGTCATTTCGAGCAAGAACGCGATGCCGGCGGGCGGCCAGTGCTTTGCCTGCACGCCCGATGATTTCAAGGCGCTGACGAAGTTCATGAGCGAGGCTAAACCATGACGACACGGCGGGCGGTATTGGCGGGGGCGGCGGTTGTCGGGGTTGGCGCGGTGGCCGCCGGGGTCGGCATCAACCATGCGCTGCAGGAAAAGGCCGGGCCGCCGTCGCCGCCCGCGACCGACAAGGCCGGCAATATGGTGTGGCGCAACTGGTCGGGGAACCAGCACAGCTATCCGGCCGAGCGTGCTGCGCCGGCCAATGAAATCGAACTTGCCGCGCTGCTGGCGTCGGCACCCGCGCCGATCCGCGCGGTGGGCGCCGGGCACAGCTTTACCGCACTGGTGCCGACCGACGGCACCTTGCTGACGCTCGACCGCATGACCGGGCTGGTCGGGCATGACGCTGCCGCGCTGACCGCCGAAGTCCGCGCCGGCACGCGGCTGGGGGAGCTGGGCGCCAGCCTTGCCGCCATCGGCCAGGAAATGCCCAACCTGCCCGACATCAACAAGCAGACGCTGGCGGGCGCGATTGCGACGGCCACGCACGGCACCGGCCACGGGCTGACGGCGATCCACGGCAAGCTGCTCGACCTGACGTTGCTCACCGCGCAGGGCGTGCCGCTGACACTGAGCCGCGACCAGCAGCCCGAGCTGTTCGATGCGGCGCGCGTCAACCTCGGCGCCTTCGGCATCGTGACGCGGATGACCTTGCAGAATGTGCCGCTGACGCGCGTCAAGAAGACCGTGACGATGGTCGATGCCGACAGACTGATGGCCGATTGGCCACGCTTGCGCACTGCGCACCGCAACGCCGAATTCTACCTGATCCCATTCACCGGGCGCGGCATTTTGATCACGCATGACGTGACGACCGATCCGGTCAAACCGCGCGGCGAAGACCATGACGACGAGGGCGTGATGCAGTTGCGCCAGGCGCGCGATTTGCTCGGCTGGTCGCCGTGGCTGCGCCGCAAGGTGCTGAGTGGCGCGGTCGCCGATGCGCCGCCCGACATCGCTGTCGATGCCGGGTGGAAGCTGTTGTCGAACGAGCGCGGTGTGCCGTTCAACGAGATGGAATATCACCTGCCGCTCGACGCGCAGATCGACGCGCTGCGCGAGGTAATGACGGCGATCGAGACGCGCCGCCCCGATGTGTTTTTCCCGATCGAGGCGCGCATCATCGCGCCCGATGACGCGATGCTGTCGCCGTTCTACCAGCGCGAAAGCGGCTCGATCGCGGTGCATGCGTGGTTCAAGGACGATTACAGCTTCCTGTTCGAACTGATCGAGCCGATCCTGCGCAAGCACGGTGGGCGGCCGCACTGGGGCAAGCTCAATTCGCTGGGCGCCGCCGACTTCCGCAAGCTCTACCCGCGCTTCGATGACGCCGCGAAACTGCGCGCCGAGCTCGATCCGCAGGGCCGGCTGCTCAACCCCTATCTACGCAAGGTGTTCGGTGTCTGAACCAGCAAAACCGGAGAAAAAGGGATGGGCGCGACGCAGCGTGTTGATCGGCGGCGGGGTGGCGGCGACGGCGGCTGTCGGCGTGGCGGTGGCAAATCGCATGGCTGAGCCGGCACCGGTCGATAGCGGCTATTTCGACGGCCTGTCTGCGGCGTTGAAGCGCGCCGGTGTCGGCGCGCCGGTGCTGGTCATCGACCGCGCCCGGCTCAATGCCAACATCGCGGCGGTCAAAGCCAAGCTGGCGGGCAGCGGACTGGGGACGCGCGTGGTGGTCAAGTCGTTGCCGAGCCATGACCTGATCGACGCGGTGGCGAAGGGCAGCGACACCAACCGCTACATGGTGTTCAACACGCCGATGCTGACCGAGATCGCCGCGAAAACGCCTGACGCTGATGTGCTGATGGGCAAGCCACTGACCGCAGTCGCGGCGGCGGAATACTACCGCAGCAGCCGGCTCAACCCGCAGTGGCTGATCGATACGCCGGCGCGCCTCAAGCAATATGCGGCGCTGACGGCGGCGGCGGGCGTGCCGCTGCGCGCCAACCTCGAAATTGATGTCGGGCTGCATCGTGGCGGGTTTGCCGACACGGCGACGCTGGCCGAGGTGCTCGACCTCGCCGCGACGCTCCCCAACGTCGAAATCACCGGGCTGATGGGCTATGACCCGCATATCGCCAAGGTGCCCGACCGGTCGCGGGCGTTCGCGCGGATGCTCACGGCGTATCGCGACGCGCAGGGCGTGCTCGAGGCCAAGCGCCCCGGCGACCCGAAGCGCTTCACCTACAACAGCGCCGGCAGCCCGACCTATGCGCTGCACGCGTCCGAAACCGCGGCGAACGAAGTCTCGATCGGCTCGGCGTTCGTCAAGCCCACCGATTTCGACCTCGATACGCTGGCACACCATGTGCCTGCGGCGTTCATCGCGACGCCGGTGCTGAAAGCGCTCGACCGCGTGCAGGTGCCGAGCCTCGAAAAGCTGACCGGGCTGTTCGCGCTGTTCGACCCGAGCGTGCAACAGGCGTTCTTCATCCACGGCGGCCACTGGCTGGCGAAGCCCGACTATCCCACCGGGCTCGACTATTCGAAGCTTTATGGCCGTTCGTCGAACCAGGAGCTGCTCACCGCGAGCAACAA
>CALMPZ010000036.1 GCA_937871645.1 uncultured Polymorphobacter sp. | reverse complement strand
CGCTTCATCGACCGGCGCGGCGGCGATGCCGGCTATATGGTCATCCTGCAGGCCGCCGATGCCGAGGCCGAGCGCGCCCGCGTCACCGGGCTTGGCGTGCGCGTCGTCGATGACCTCGACAGCCGCGACTACCGCGCGTCGCACTTCCACCCGGCCGATTTCGGCGGCGTGCTGACATCGATCGACCAGCAGCGCAGCGCGCCCGACTATCTCGAATCCTATGGCGACTGGATGCCCGCCGGCCCCGACTGGCGCGACGCGCGGACGGCGGACGTGCTCGATTTGGCGGCCGTGACGATTTTATCGGCGGATGCCCCGGCGCTGGCGGCGCGCTGGGCGACGCTGCTCGGCACGCCGCCGAGTGCCGCCGATCCGCTGGTGCTGCCACTGAAGCACGGCGAAATCCGCTTCGAACCGGCTGCGGCAGGCGCGCCGACATTGGTCGCGGCGATCACGCTCAAGGTTGCCGACCCGGCGGAAATCCGGCGGCGCGCGCTTGCTGCCGGCGTGGTCGGTAGCGACGGCGCGATCCGGATCGGCGGCGTTCGCTTCGATATCAGCGGCTGAACTGCAACCGGCTTCAGTCGAACGTCTCGCTACCATCGGGCTCGTAATGCGCGACGTGGTTCATTGCCTGACGGTAGCGCGACAGTTCCTGGTACATGCGCCGCCGCGCGCGGCTCTGGTTGCCGAGCGGGCGGTTGGCGACGGGCGCGTGCCACGGGTTGTAGGATAGCGCCTTGGCGAATGCGAACTGTGCCGGCTTGTCGAAATGCTGCGCCGGAATCTTCAGAATGGCGGCAGGGATCAGCGGCGATTTGCGGTATGACCAGCGCACTCCGGCGTTTTCGATCGGCATCGCGTGCGCGTCGGTCTGGAGTTGCAGGAACAGGTCGAATTCGACCGGCTGCGCGTCGAGCGTGCGCTGCATGTTGAGGCGGAGATAGTTGTCGTCCGGGTGGAACGGCAGCCCGGGTACGCGCATATCAACCTTCTGGCGCGGCCGGATTTCGTACTTCATCGCCTGGCCGTCACCCAGCAGATACGGCACGCACGAATAATAGGTCGCGCCGAGCGGGTTGCGCTGCGTTTCATTCCACAGGCTCTGCATGATGAAGTCGCGGATGTGGCTGGCGCGCGGGTCGAGGAAATACCAGACGGGCATTTCGCGGCGGCTCCAGTACTGCAGCCGGGCATTGTCGCGGGTGTTCTGCGTGACAAATGTCGGGGTGACGACGGCGGTGAAGTCGTGGGTGAACTTTTCGTCATCGAGCAACTTTTGCCCCGGCACGCCCATCGCCTTGATCGAGATGCTGCCGAAGCCGACGTCGTTGATGTCGGGCTCGACATGCGGGCCCGGTCCCGAAAACCGCACCCACGCCGGAAAGCTGCGCGGCGTCGCGAAGATGCCGTGGCGGCAGTGCGCCGGCAGGTCGTCGCGGATGACCAGCTCGGCGCGGACGATGCCGTGCGTTTTGGTATTGCCGCCGCGCTGCATGTCGCCGGGCGCAAAGTCCTGCGCCAGGTGCCGGCGGATTTCGTCGATCATGCCCTGGCAGCTGGCCTCCTCGTCAGGGTCGATGACTTCCTCGGCAAGTGCCAGATGTGCGTCGGGGCGCGGCAGGTTGATCGCCAGCTGGGTCAGCGCCGCGACAGGTTCGCGGACCAGCGCGTTGAGCGCCGGGCGGAAGAACGGTTCGAAGCGGCGCTCCAGATGCAGCACCGAAGTCAGCGCGTCGTGCAGCGGCTTGAGGATCATTACTGACCTCCTGCCGACTCCAATATCACATCCGCGGCCTTTTCGCCGATCATATAGATGGCCGACACGATGAAATAGCCGGGGATGCGCGGGAAGACGCTGGCATCGACGACGCGCAAGCCACGCACACCGTGGACGCGGAAGTCGCTGCCCAGCACGCCGCCGGCATCGCGCGGGCCGATGGCGGCACTGCACGAGGCGTGATGGCCCCAGGCATTGTCGCGCACCCAGTCGGCGAGCGCCGCACCGCGCACGTGGCTACCCGGCACCAGTTCCTCGGCGATGCGGCCGCGCTTGTGCATCGGCGCGGCAATCGTGCGCGCCAGTTCGACACCGCGCACCGCGGCGGCGAGATCGCGACCGCCGGGGTCGCTGGTTTGGGTGAAATAGTTGAACTGGATCTGTGGGGTCGCGCGCGGGTCGCTCGACACCAGTCGCACGGTGCCGGCGCGGTTGGCGGTGTGCGCGAGCAATACCGCCCAGGTCAGACAGTCATGCTCGGTTGCCACCAGCCGCGCGTAGCCGGGGAAATAGCCCTGGAACCGCGCCAGCAGCCCCATCAGGAAGATGTCGGGGACCGGCTTGTCGGGGGTCGAGCGCCGCGTCACCGCGAGCGACACGCCGTTCGAGCCGTACATGCCGCGACCGTGGCGGCGCCACTGCACAAACAGCGGGTCATGGCGGGTGAAGGTCGCGCCGTTGAGCGCCGCCCAGGGCTTGGCCATGCGGTTGACGACGCCAACTTCGTAGCGGTCCTGCAGGTTGCGCCCGACGCCGGGCAAGTCGACGCGGCAGGCAATGCCGTGCGCCGCCAGCTCGGCGCGCGGCCCGATGCCCGACAGCATCAGCAGCTGCGGTGTGTTGAAGGCGCCGCCGGCGAGGATGACCTCGCGCGCCGCATGGGCTTGGCGTGTTTCGGTAGCTTCGCCATGTGGTGCGGGGTGCGCGGCGTAAAGCCTGTTGCCCTTTTGATATTCGACGCCGATGGCGCGGTTCTCGGCATCGAACAGCACGCGCGTCGCCAGGGCATCGAGCTCGATGTGCAGCCGGTCGGGGTGGCGGCGCTGGATATCGAGCAGGCGTTCGCGGGTGCCGCGCCGGCTGTTCGACTTCGCCGAAATCGGCCCGTACCAGATGCCTTCGCGGGCGTTGACGCGCACGTCGTTGGGGTCGCCCTTGCCGACCAGCAGCCGCCACAGCCCGGCGATGATGCCCTTGATATGGAAGCGCGACAGCTCGTCGAACGCGGTGCGGGCACTGAGCAGCATCGCCGACAGCATCGCGCGGTCGCGCATCGCCTCGGTCGGCATCGCGACCTGCGTGTCGAGCCAGCCGTCGAAGCCGTGGCCGGTCGGGTTCCAGCCGGTGCGGCGGTATATCCAGCGCCAGATGCGGCGGTGGTTGCAGCGTTCGACGCGCTGCCAGTAACGCTGCATGTTGGCCGCCGACCAAGACGCATCGCCGGTCACCTCGGCAATCGCGTCCCAGTCCTGCGCGTTGGGCGCCATGAAGATCATCGCATTGTGCGCGGTGCAGCCGCCGAGTGCAGCGGCGCGCGGATAGAGGATATGGCCGTCGGCCATGCACTTGGGGTCGCGTGCGGCCTCAGCAGGGTCGGCGTGGTGGTCAACGCCGAAGTTCCACGCCATCGCAGCGTTTTCGGACGACTGTGCGTGGAACGCCGGCACCTGATAGTCTTCGGGCATGCCCGGCGCGGCGCTGGCGACGGGGTCGCTGCCGGCTTCGAGCACCAGCACGCACATGCCGGCTTCCGCCAGCCGCGCCGCCACCGTGCCGCCGCCGGCACCCGAGCCGATGACGATATAGTCCGGCCTGAAGGTGTCGGCGGCGGCTGCGGTCACAGCGTCTTCAGATACTCGACCAGCGCCAGCTTGTCGGCTTCGGCGAGCACCGGCTCGGTGCCGAAGGCGCGTTCGTCGGCGGTCAGACCGGCCTGGTCGTTGAACTTCGCGGTGCCGAAGTAATGTCCGCGGTTGACGACGAAGTCGGGGCATTTGCTCAGGCGCAGCATCGGATCGGCGAGGTTGGCGAAGTGCGCGCGCAGCTCGGCATCGGTGGCGTTCTTCGGCTGCTTCGCCATATCGACCTTGATCTTGACCAGCAGCGCCAGCAGCCGGTCATAGTGCCGCGCGACATCGGCCGGGTTCTTGGTCTCGGCGAGCGGTTGCAGGTTGGCCAGCAGGTTGACCGGTACGCCGGCGGGGATCGGCCCGAGGTTGACGTCGCCGTTGGCATCGATCAGCCGCGGTGCGGCCTTGGCGGCGGCGGCGTCGTGCTTGCGGATGAATTCGGGCACATAGCCGCGCGGGATGAAGATCCAGCTGCGTGTTGTGGTGCGGTCGATGGTGCCATCGACCCTGTTGCCGAGCACGGCATCCATCTCGCGGGTTTCGGGCCACAGCATCTGGCGGATGGCGGCGTCGTACATCGCCATGCGGCCCTTGACCGACGGGTCCTGGTTGAACGGCCCGACGCTATTGTTGAGCAGGTACGGCGCCGAGGTCCACAGTGACACCAAGGTCGGTGGCCGCGTATAGCCGCGCCCGTCGCCGGCCAGCGCATAGGCCGAGCGTGCACCGGTGATCGGATTGGCGATGGTGACCGAACCCACTGCCGGCAGCGACTTGTAGGTCGATGCCGAAAAGTCGTTCCAGATGTTGCCGCCGATGGCGTTCGACGCCAGCGGGCTGCAGACGTTGGTGCGCAGCAAGGTTGCGGGGATGCGCGCTTCGGTCGAGAAGTAGTTGCCTTGCTTGAAGTCGGGCGCGGCAACAATGCTGCGCATCTGCGCCTTGTACGCCGGTGTCTGCGTGAACGCCCACCACGCCTTAAAGCGGTCGAGATACTGCGGCCCACCGCCGCCAAGGCGCGCGTTCGCCGGTGGTACCGGCGCCTTGCTCGAATGGCAGCGCGCGCAGGTGTCGGCGAACGCGTTGCGCCCGCGTTCGAGCGTCGCGGCATCGGCGGTGAGGTATGCGCTGCCACCCGGTGCCGCCGACAGGTCATCGGGGCGCCCGGCCTTGAGGAAGAACAAAGCGGTGTTCGGTGTGCCGTTCTGCGTGGCGCGCCAATACGCCGAGTTGGCATTGGCGGATTTGATGGTGATCGGCGTGATCGGCTTGCCGCCGACGACGGGGTTGAAGTGGCGCAGCCACTCCTCCGAATACAGCCCGATGTTGAGATAGACGCGGTTCAAGGCACCGAGTGCGCCGACCGAGTCCGAGCCGTCCTTGAGGACGTGCGGCGTGTAGACGGTGTCGGGTGCCTTGAAGAACCGCGTCAGCGGGCCGGTCTTGACGAAGTCGTTGAACTGCTTGTTGTCGCGCTCGCCGCCCTTGAGCGTTTCCTGGCCGACATGCAGCGCATTTTCTAGCCGTTCGGGCAGGTTGTAGATGGCGTTCATCGTGCGCGGGTTGTTGATGTTGTCGGTCGACACCAGCGAGGTATCCATCGCGCCCGGCCGGAAGGTTTTCACTAGCTGGTACATGAAGTTCTTGGGGTTGGCCTCGACCATGAACAGCCGGTCGACCCACATGTACTGCGCGCCAACAGTTGAATTGAGGTTTTCCCATTTCGGGTGCGCCGGGTCGGCGGGCGGATTGATCGGGCTGGGGCCGACATGGCAGAAACCGCAGCTCATGCCGACGCGGAACGGCCGCACCAGCTTGGCGTCGTTGTAATAGGTCGGGTCGTTGTAATAGCGGTCGGCATCCCAGCGCGCCTTGGCCTTGGCGTCGAAATCGGGGTTGGGGAACAGCCGCAGCCCGACAATGCCGGTGGGTTCGCCGTAATAGGAGCCGACCGGCAATACGCTGCCATCGTCGAACTTTGTGCCGCGCGCGCCGATCTTGACGCCGGGGTATTTGGTCTCGTCGGCGAACGGATCGGCGGGGCAGTCGGCGCTACGCTGGTCGATGTAGAGGCCAAAATGCTTGGGGTCGGGGC
>CALMPZ010000035.1 GCA_937871645.1 uncultured Polymorphobacter sp. | reverse complement strand
CTTCGCCACTGACACCAGCAAGCTGTGGGTCTCGGTCGATTATGTCTTCTGATCGGAGAAATCCCATGGCGCGCGACAATCCTGAACAGCCGCATCTGGTCGTCATCGGCAACGGCATGGCCGGGTGCCGCGCGATCGAGGAAATATTGAAGCGCAGCCCCGGCAAGTTCCGGATCAGCGTCTTCGGTGCCGAGCCGCGCGTCAACTACAACCGCATCATGCTGTCGCCGGTGCTCGCCGGCGACAAGAGCTTCGACGAAATCGTCATCAACGACCAGGCCTGGTACGACGACAACGCCATCACGCTGTACAGCGGCGATGCGGTCACCGGCATCGACCGCGCCGCGAAAACCGTTACCGCCGCGTCGGGGCTGGTCGTCGATTATGACACGCTGCTGATCGCCACGGGTTCGACGCCGTTCGTCATTCCGGTGCCCGGCGTCGATCTGCCCGGCGTCGTCACCTTCCGCGACATGGACGATGTCGACAAGATGCTCGTGGCAGCCGAAGGCGGCGGCCGCGCCGTGGTCATCGGCGGCGGCTTGCTGGGGTTGGAGGCGGCGCACGGGCTGTGCCTGCGCGGCATGCAAGTCACTGTGGTCCACTTGATGGGCCATCTGATGGAGCGCCAGCTCGACGAGGCGGCGGGCTATCTGTTGCGCACCGAGCTCGAACGCCGCGGCCAGACGATTTTGACGACCGCGCATACCGCCGCGGTCATTGGGGAGGCCATCCTTGGCGAAGAACGCGTGTCAGGCGTCGCGCTCAAGGATGGCACAATCTTGCCCGCCGATATCGTCGTCATGGCGGTCGGCATCCGGCCTGATACCGCGCTGGCGAAGGCTGCGGGGCTGGAGACGGGACGCGGCATCATCGTCGACGATCATATGGTGACGTCGGACCCGTCGATCCTCGCGGTCGGCGAGTGCGTCGAACATCGCGGCGCCTGCTACGGGCTGGTCGCGCCGCTGTGGGACATGTGCCACGCGCTCGCCGACGGGCTGGCCGAAACGCCGACCGGCTACACCGGCTCGGTGACCTCGACCAAGCTCAAGGTGTCGGGGATCGACCTGTTTTCGGCAGGCGATTTTTCGGGCGGCGAAGGCACCGAGGATATCGTGCTGCGCGACGCCCATCGCGGCATTTACAAGCGGCTGGTGGTCGCCGATGACAAGTTGATCGGCGCGGTGCTCTACGGCGACACCGCCGATGGCAACTGGTATTTCCAGCTGCTCAAGGACGGCACCGATATTGCGCCGCTGCGCGACAATCTGATCTTCGGCCAGGCGTTCGCCGGGACCGCGCACGACCCTAGCGCCGCCGTTGCAGCGCTTTCCCCGCAGGCTGAAATCTGCGGCTGCAACGGCGTATCGAAGGGCACGATTTGCGGCGCGATTGCCGACGGCGCAACGACACTCGACGCACTGCGCAAATGCACCAAGGCATCGGCCTCGTGCGGCTCATGCACCGGGCTTGTCGAACAATTGCTCGTGCTCGAACTCGGCGGCGAATATGCCCATGCCGGCGTCAAGTCGATGTGCGATTGCACCGACCAGACGCACGACGATGTCCGCAAGCTGATCCGGCTGCACGGGCTCAAGACGATCCCCGCGGTGCTCCAGGAACTCGAATGGAACACCCCCAACGGCTGCCCGTCGTGCCGCCCGGCGCTCAACTACTATCTGCTGTGCGAATGGCCGGGCGACTATGTCGATGACAAGCAGTCGCGCTACATCAACGAACGTGCGCACGGCAACATCCAGAAGGACGGCACCTTCTCGGTGGTGCCGCGGATGTGGGGCGGACTGACCAGCGCCAACGAACTGCGCGCCATCGCCGATGTCGTCGACAAGTTCAACGTGGCCGTAGTCAAGGTCACCGGCGGCCAGCGCCTCGACCTGTTCGGCATCAAAAAAGAAGATTTGCCCGCCGTCTGGGCCGACCTCGGCGCCGCCGGCATGGTGTCGGGGCACGCCTATGCCAAGGCCTTGCGCACCGTCAAAACCTGCGTCGGCTCGGACTGGTGCCGCTTCGGCACGCAGGATTCGACCGGGCTCGGCGTGCAGTTGGAAAAAATCAGCTGGGGCAGCAACATGCCGCACAAGTTCAAGATGGCGGTCTCCGGCTGCCCGCGCAACTGCGCCGAAGCAACGATCAAGGACTTCGGGGTGATCTGCGTCGACAGCGGTTATGAACTCCACATCGGCGGTAACGGCGGCATCAAGGTCCGCGTCACCGACCTGTTGTGCAAAGTTGCGACCGAGTCGGAGGCCATCGAGCATGCCTGCGCGTTCGTCCAGCTCTACCGCGAAGAGGCGCGCTATCTCGACCGCACCGCACCGTGGGTCGAACGGGTCGGGCTCGACTATATCCGCGGAGTCGTCGTCGATGATGCCGAGGGCCGCGCCGCACTCGCCGCACGCTTCCTCTACAGCCAGCAATTCATGCAGGATGACCCCTGGGCAGCGCGCGCCAAGGGCTTCGATGCCGACGAGTTCGCAACACTCGCCGCCCCCGTTCTGGAGCCCGCACAATGACCGCGCCCACCCCGCGCCGCTGGGTCGAAATCTGCCGGCTGAGCGATATTCCCAAACTCGGCAGCCGCGTCATCCCGGGCCCCGAAGGCAATATCGCGGTGTTCCGCGCCCACCGCGACCGGCTGTTCGCGCTCGATGACCGCTGTCCGCACAAGGGCGGCCCGCTGAGCCAGGGCATCGTCCACGGCGACTGGGTCGCCTGCCCGCTGCACAATTGGCAGATCGGCCTTGAAAGTGGCGAGGCCAAGGCGCCCGACAAGGGCTGCACGCGCCGCCACCCGGTCAAGGCCGAAGGCGACCGCATCTGGCTGTGGCTCGATTTCGGCGCGGTCGGCGTTGACGCCGAGGACCGGCCAACCGCAAGCGCCCAAGCCGCCGCATGACCGCCGCGGTCCGCACCACCTGCCCGTATTGCGGCGTCGGGTGCGGGGTCATCGCCACGCCCGACGGGGCTGGCGGCGCGACGATCAAGGGCGACCCCGACCACCCCGCCAACCTCGGCCGGCTGTGTTCGAAGGGCGCGGCACTCGGCGAAACCTTCGGGCTGGGCGGGCGATTGCTGCACCCGATGATCGGCGACACCCGCGTCAATTGGGACTCTGCACTCGATCTTGTCGCCGAAAAATTCGCCGCTGCCATTCGCGACTACGGCCCCGATTCGGTGGCGTTCTACGTGTCGGGGCAGCTCCTCACCGAAGACTATTTCGTCGCCAACAAGCTGATGAAGGGCTTCATCGGTAGCGGCAATATCGACACCAATTCGCGGCTGTGCATGGCCTCGACAGTGGCGGCGCAGGTCCGCAGCTTCGGCGAGGATGTCGTGCCCGGCTGCTACGAAGACCTCGAAATCGCCGACCTCGTCGTGCTCGTCGGGTCGAACACCGCCTGGTGCCACCCGGTGCTGTTCCAGCGCCTCGCGTCAGCACGCGCCGCGCATGGCACCAAGGTCGTCGTCATCGACCCGCGCCGCACCGAAACCTGCGACATTGCCGATCTGCATTTGCCGCTGGCGCCGGGCAGCGACGTGCGGTTGTGGAACGGCCTGCTCGCGTATCTGCGCCGCGCCGGCGCGACCGACGCCGATTACCTGGCGCGCCATGTCGATGTGCCGGGCGATTTCTGGGAAGCGCTGACGCACGATGATCAATCGACTGCCGCTGTCGCCGCCGCGTGCGGGCTCGCCGAAGCCGATGTCGCGGCGTTCTTCGCATTGTTCACCGCGCACCCGCGCACTGTCACCGCCTGGAGCCAGGGCAGCAACCAGTCGTCGTCGGGCACCGACAATGTTTCCGCAATCCTCAACGTCCACCTTGCCACCGGCCGCATCGGCAAGCCCGGCGCCTCGCCCTTCTCGCTGACCGGCCAGCCCAATGCGATGGGCGGCCGCGAGGTCGGCGGGCTAGCAAACAGCCTCGCCGCGCATATTGGCTTCGGCGACGCGGCAGGTGCCGAAATCGTCCGGAACTTCTGGGACGCACCGGCAATGGCGACGCAGCCGGGATTGAAGGCCGTCGATCTGTTCGACGCGCTGGGTGCTGGCAAGATCAAGGCGCTGTGGATCATAGCGACCAACCCGGCGGTTTCGATGCCCGAACTCGCGAAGGTTCGCGCGAGCCTCGCCGACGCGCCATTCGTCGTGGTGTCGGACGTGGTGACCGCGACCGATACGCTGGCTTTCGCCGATGTAAGGCTGCCGGCGCTGGCCTGGGGCGAAAAGACCGGGTCGGTGACCAATTCCGAACGCCGCGTGTCGCGCCAGCACGCCTTCCTGCCCGCACCCGGCGAAGCGCGTGCCGATTGGACGGCACTGGCGCAAGTTGCGGCGCGGCTGGGGTTTGCCGCCGATTTTGCCTGGCCCGATGCGGCGGCAGTGCGCGCCGAGCACGCGGCGCTGACCGCGCTGACCGGCAAGGCATTGTCGCTGGCGGCGGTCGACGACGAAGCACCCGCGCAATGGCCGGCAGCAACGCCGCGCTTGTTCGGTGACGGTGGCTTTCCGACGCCTACGGGCCGGGCACGGCTGATAGGACTACGCCACGCCACGCCCGCGCCGCGCGACCCGGCTCTGCCATTCATTCTCAACTCCGGTCGCGTCCGCGACCAGTGGCACACGATGACGCGCACCGGCGATGTCGTGCGGCTGGCACAGCACCGGCCCGAACCGTTCGTTGCGGTCCACCCCGAAGATGCTGCCGCCGCCGGTTTGGCCGATGGCGGCCTCGCCAATGTCACGACCGCGCATGGCAGCGAATCCTATCGTGTCGCCTGCGATCCCGGCCAGCGCCGTGGCAGCCTGTTCGCGCCGATCCACTGGAGCCGCACGTGCGCCTCGGGTGGGCTGACCGGCAGCCTCGCGCAGGCCAATCCCGATCCGCTTTCGGGGCAGCCGGCATTTAAGTCCACCCCCGCTGCGATCGCGCCGCTGGCGGTCGATTGGCACGGCTTTCTGCTGACCCGTCAACGCGCTGCCCCAACGGCGCCGTGGTGGGTTCATATTACTGCAGACGGCTGCGAACGGTTCGAAATCGCCGGGCAGGGCAGTCTCGCTGCCGCTGCCGCGGCGCTATGCGCGCCGACGCCCAGACAGATCGTCACCGAACTTTGCGACGGCGCGCGCGGGCTGCGTCGCGCGCTGTCAACGAATGGCCGGCTCGACGCGGTGCTGCTGCTGTCAGCGGGGCCGGCGCTACCCGGACGCGACTGGCTGG